>DATALJ010000177.1:0-15866 GCA_036261135.1 Bacteroidales bacterium | reverse complement strand
CGGAACATATCTATACCGAGGAAATTGATCCACGTGTAGGCTTGCTCACTTTTCAGGCCAGGAAGGTAGCGTATAATCTGGGGTTATCGGGTAAGGCCTTCTGGAAAATGGTTGATTTTGTTCAAAAGCTTAGTATTGCGTATGACTCGATAGATGCAACCCTCTTTGAGATTAATCCAGTTGTTAAAACGTCGGATGATTTGATTCTGGCCGCCGATTCGAAAGTTTCATTGGACGATAATGCATTGTATCGCCATCCGGAATATGCCGAAATGCGGGATATTAATGAAGAAGCGCCTGCTGAAACAGAAGCCATCGCCCATAACCTGAATTTTGTAAAACTTGATGGAAATGTTGGTTGCATGGTAAATGGCGCAGGGCTAGCTATGGCAACTATGGATATTATTAAGCTCTCAGGTGGCGAACCGGCAAACTTCCTCGATGTAGGAGGTTCGGCTAATAGCAAGCGTGTAGAGGAGGCGTTTCGGATTATTCTTAAGGACGAAAATGTGAAGGCTATACTCATCAATATTTTTGGGGGAATAGTTCGTTGCGATCGCGTTGCACAGGGAGTTGTGGATGCATATAAGTCTATTGGAAATATTCCGGTTCCTGTCATTGTTCGGCTTCAGGGTACAAATGCAAAGGAAGCCAAGGATTTGATTGATCATTCAGGACTTAAAGTTTCATCGGCTATAACGCTGCTCGACGCTGCCAATAAAATTAAAGAAGTGATGAATTACTAAGCCTAAAAGCTATAAATAAAGGCTATAATAACAGGGACAAGGATTGTAAGTATTATTCCATTGAGTACAGAACCCAGTACGTATTCTTTTCCTGTATATTTGAGGATAACAGGTAGCGTTGTATCGCTTGTTGTTGCGCCTCCACATGCAATAGGTGCTATTTTCCCGAAATACTTTACAATAACCGGAGTGAATACGAGCGTAATTACTTCGCGCGAAATATTGGCCAACAGAGCGATAATACCCATCGTTTCTCCCGAAACTTTATTGATATAAATACTCGAAAAGCTGTAATAGCCGAAACCTGCGCCTATAGCATACAGATCGGCACCTTTGGGATAACTGAACATAAGCTGGTAAGCAACAATGCCTATTGCTGTTCCCGTGAGGGTGGTAATAGGGATAAGAAGCAGCTTTATGTTCATTTGACGTATCTGCTCCCATATATGTTTGTCCAAACCTAGCGAAATGCCTACCAGGAACATGAGCATATACAATACGGTCATACTCAGGTTACCAAGATCAATTGAGGATGGGATTATACTTAGCAATCCGATCAAAATTCCGAATGCAAATACACCAAGAATAATCAGGCTACTCCTCATTTTGTTCCTTAACGAAAAATTGTTTGTAAATAATCCATGCCACCAGAATACTCCCTGCTGTGGTAAATAAGCTTACAAGGATAGCCTTGAATCCCAGGATGTGAAATTGTGTTGTAATAGCTTTATTGGCTCCTGCGCTTAATCCCAGGGTAAAGAGAAGAAGATACACCAATAAAGAGATAGATTTATCGACCGCTTTTTGCAAAGTAGCCTTTTTCCTTAGTACAATTCCTATGATCATTCCTGCAAACAGGAATCCAATTACCCAAAGCATTTAAGAAAAGTTTAGCCTCGGAAATTACTCATTTCTATGCGAATTATCGCAGAAAGGCTGGTTTTTTGTTTTGCCACACCTGCAAAGTTTAATGGCATCGGTAGTTTCTATGATATTTCCCTGGCTATCCTTCAGGATAAAATTTCCTTTAACTTTTAACGATCCTCCGGGCTTAAAAGTCATTTCAACCAGAATCTTTTTTTGTTCTTCGCTCATACAATCAATTTGAAAAGGTTCTTTCCTTCGAATCCGATCTTACGGTGGGTGCCGTCGCAAAATGGCATGTTATTGGAAGCGCCACACCGGCAAAAAGAAGATATGGAGTAGGTTTTATATTCTTTCCCAGTATTGTCAGTGAGCTTAATTTTCCCTGTAACCACAATGGGACCATCCTTCATAATTTGTATTTCCACAGGTTTTTCGGCTGTTTCAATAATATCTTTTTTGCTTTCCAGGTTTGGATTGGCTTCAATATCTTTATTATACCTGTAAGTCAGTGCATCTGTAGGACACTTGTTTACGATTTCTATAATTTTTTCGGTAGGTGCGCCCTTCATATCAACCCATGGGCGCTTGCGTGGGTTAAAAACTTCTACAAGTTGCGTATAGCAAATGGTGGCATGGATGCACTTTTTAGGCCTCCATGAAACAGTGATCTCACCGTTTGTATACTCTCTATCATTGCTGTCCATGCTCATAAGTCAACATATTGTACAAATATAAACTAAAATAGTTCAGGCGCAAACCCGAACTTTTTTAAGGTTTTAAGAGCTTTTCCTTTTAAGATACGCCCCAATCAATTAGTACTTTTCAATTTTGGTTTTGGTTCATTTGGTTCATTTGGATTGGGTTCCGGATCGTCAGGACTAAATTTAATTCTGGAAATAACATGGGTTTTGTTCATTTTGATTGAATTTAGAAGGTGAATAAAAACTATCTTTATTGGTAAATTTAGTAAATAAAGTGAGGAATTCATTGTGAGGTTTTTCTTTTTTTACATACTTTTTTCCTTTTTAATGAACTGGACGTCAATTGCTACCCCTGGGAATAGAATTATAGATGTTAAAAAGGGTGCAATGCAAGCGCTTGATGCTGGTAATTTTAGTGAGAGCAAGGAAAAGCTCTACTTATTGAGTAGTTCTTATAAAAGCTTATCTGATTCAGTTAATTTATGTAAAACATGGATTGGTATTTCTTGCCTTGAGCAATTGATGGATAGATACACTCATTACTTAGCTGCACAGCGAATCGCCAAACAATATCATAAAAACAAAGATGGTTTTTATGATTTAGCATTTACAAACGGGAATGCCAATTCAGAAACATTAAGAAGTATTGAAGATCCTTTTTTTTGCAAATTGGGCTATTTGTTGCTTACTCAAGAGCTTAAACGCAGAAGCAATTTATCGGAAGGCAAAACAGATGAATTGATTAATATCTTATCCTCAAAGCAAGATACGCTTTGGTGTGGTTATCGAAATCTGCTGTTCGAAAGAGGTTTAGCTTTATTTGAGAAGATGAGTTATAAAAAAAGTCTTGGATATTTTTTGCGGGTCATTCAAATTTCAGAAAGTATACATTCTGTTTCGTATGAATGTATTAGGGCTTATAAATATGTCATTAGTTCATTAGGAAACCTTGGTAATGATGAGCAAAAAGTATATTATTTCAATAGGTTTGTAACCTTGTATGATCATAAGCTGACCGATAAAAATCTGCTATGTGAATATTTAACCATTAAGGGAGCGTATTATTACGTTAATAAAATGTATTCAGAGGCAAATACTGCTTACGAATTAAGTTTAAACATCAAACGGGCATCTGGCCTTGACTTCAGAAATGAAATATATTACCTGGCCACTTCCAATTTCTATATGGGCGATTACAGAAAAGTGGTCGAATTGAGCCAGATCAGTAAAGGGTTTAAAGATACTTTCTATAATTTGATTGTGGCATTTAGTTATTTGAAGATTGGTAAAATTGAATTAGCGCGTAAACTGGAAAAAGAAATAAGTAAACAGGAACTAATAAAACAAAGCGCGACCTTAACTTTGCAACTATATTGGTTATCTGTGTTTTATAAAGAAATTAGGGATTACAGAGAAGCCGAGCACTTTTTACACCTATATCTTAAACAATCTATAAAGCTTTTTTCCGACAAGCATTTTTCAGTATCCCAGGCATATGGTAATTGTGCTTATTTCAAGTGGGTTATAAACGGCAATGTTGCGGATGCCCTTAGTTATTATCAACATGAACTATGTATTCTGTTGCGGGAAGATTATCATACCGATTATTTCAAAATTCCCGATATTTCTAAGTCTATCAATAATGAAGCGCTGGCGGTCTGTTTACGTAACAGAGGAGAGGCTTTTCTTGAGCTTTCGAAACTGCAGACGACCTATAGTAACAAAATGAAGTACCTTCAGGCGTGTCTTGATAATTTTGATCTTGCTTTCAAGGCGCTAAGCCGACATAAATTTGCATTGTTGAGTGAAGAGAAACAACTTTCTTATACCAACTTAACTCGTCATTACTATTCTTATGTAATCGAATGTTGCTACCAGATGTTCATGATTTCGGGGGATAGAAAGTACGCTAATCTGGCTTTTACATACCTCGAAAAAAGTAAGGCTTCTGTATTATTATCTATCATGAAAGGCTCAGAAGCCAGAAAGTTGAAATTGGTTCCGGAATGGGTAATCAATAAGGAAGATTATATTAAAGAAAATGCGGTTAAATATGCGAGGTTGATTGCTGACGAGAACTCCAAAGCTGCTCCTGAATATTCTGTTATTGATCAGCTTAATAATAAACTGCAGGACCTGTCGCTTCAGCAGGATACTTTGATCAAAGAAATAAAGGGGAAATTCCCGTCATACTATAAAGTAAAATATGGGGCAGAAGTTGTCAGTGTAATAGATGTGCAGAAACGATTGAAGGAAAGCCAGGTATTGGTGCAATATGCTTTAAATAAAAACAACGTTTTTATTTTTATGGTATCCAGGGATAATTATAAGGTTATCAAAGCAAACATAGATACTGCTTTTATCTCGAATATTAACAAATACAGAACGGCTGTTTCGAAGTTTTCGTACGATGACGTTAAAGACGCATGCATTTATGCTTATGCTGACAGGGCTTATGGTTTGTATCGTACATTGCTGGAGCCTTTGAAAGAGCAGATTAAGGGCAAGGAGTTGATTGTAATTCCCGACGATATATTGAATACCATTCCTTTTGAGCCTTTGCTAACCCAAAAGGTGCAAAAGAAAAAGAATATCAAGTATAAGGACTTGCCATATCTTATTGCCGAAAATTCGGTTATTTACAATTATTCCGCGAGTTTATTTGTGCAATCTGATGAGTTTACTGTAGATGAGGCTAAGGAGCCTCAGTTATTGGCCCTGGCTCCCATTCATTCAGCTTTTACATTGTCGGATATAAATAAAGTAACACGCGATTCCGATGAAATCGTTCCGATTCCGGGGACAATAAACGAAGTTAAGGGTATACATAAGATCTTCAGCGGAAAAATACTCTTAGGGAAGAAGGCCACAGAGGGACGTTTTAAGGCTATTTGCGATCAGTATCAAATTATCCATATTGCGTCGCATGGATTTGTAAACAACGAACATCCTTTATTTTCCAGACTTGTATTTAATAAAAATAAACAGGATACCTTAAACGATGGGCTTTTGAATACTTATGAAATATACAACATGCATCTATCTGCGCCATTGGTTGTATTAAGTGCCTGCAATACGGGTTCGGGGAAGTTGTACAGGGGAGAGGGTACAATAAGTCTGGCAAGGGGTTTTTATGTTGCCGGAGCACAAAATATAATTATGACATTATGGGCCATAACCGACAAAACAAGTAATGAACTTATACAGAACTTCTATTCGCACTTAGTCGGTAATGAGCCGGTTCCGGTTTCTCTTCAGCAAGCCAAACTGGGATTTTTACAAAATGCAGATGAAATAGTTGCTCATCCTTTCTTCTGGGCTGGATATATTAGCATTGGCGAACCCGAAGTGCGTTTTGCAACCGTAAATAAATCACACCATTATTTTTGGTTTGCAGCCGCAGGTATTATTCTCCTGGTTTCATCTGTACTATTTTGGAGAATCCGTAGAAAACCTACAATTTCTTAAGTAAATCTACCGCTTTGATCTTGTAATATGAATTGCTGCCAGCTATTTGTTTCAGCAGATCCGATGCTTGCTTCATTTGATGAGTCCGAACATAGCAAAGGGCCATATACCATTCGGCATGTTCAATAAAAGCAGTATCCCTCTCAGCCATTATTACTTGAAAACTTGTGAGAGCTTTGTCATACGTTTTTGTTTCCATATATGACAGGCCCATGAAAAAATGGGCGGTAGTATTTGAATTATCTTTTTGTAGCAGGTTAGTAAATCTAGCTATTGCATCTTTGTATTTTCCTTTGTCGTACAGCTGGATAGCTATTATTAAATCGTTTGTTTCATTAGAGCCCGACCTGGTTATTAACGAAGACTCGTATTTTTGATAGAACTGGTTATAAATGCGTTCATTCTTTGGGCCAGCAAAATTCAAGTAAAAAATAGAAGAAATTGCAAAAATTAATAATACGGCAGCGACCGATAGTAATCTTCTTTTTAATGTAAAAATGGTTTTTTCTTCGTCAATTCGATTTGTGGTAATTGACGATTGCTTGTGATTAACAGACGAACTGATTTGTTGTATTTTAGTTACAAAACTAAAGAGGTTTTCGTCAGTAAGCGTTGCATCAATATCTTTAACCAAATTGAGCTTTTCCTGCAAAGAAACATCTTCTTCTAGCTTTTTCTCAAAAGCTTGTTTTTCATCTCCTGTTACCTCACCACCTAGGTACTTGATTATCTTTTCTAACTGTTCCATTGCTTAATTCTTTAAAACGTGGGTTACTTGTTATTTTGTTTATTAGGGCTGTTTTACACCGCAGTCTCCTGTTTTTGGTGTGTTGTTCGGAACTGAAATTCATGATCCGTGTAATTTCAGTTATTGATAATTCCTTAATAAACAACAATATAATTTTTTTACAATCTTCTGTTAATTCATTATAATGCGTAATAAACAATTTCTTCTTTTCGGCTCGTACTAGATCATCATAAATTTGCGTATCATCATTAAACAGGGTGTCGCATTCATCAGTAACTACATTGCGTCTTTTTCTTTGTCTTAGAATGTTCATCCACTGTGTTTTGGCTACAGCAAATAAAAAAGTACCAAAACTACATGTTAAAACTAAATTGCCTTTTCGAATACGTTCATAAACAACGATTAGTGCATCTTGAAAAACATCTTTGGCGTCGGACTCCGAACCGCTGTTATCTTCTATAAACTTCTTTACCGACCGGAAATTTTGCTGGTATAAATAGGTAAGAATTGCAGTATTCTGATTACTTATACCTTTTAATATTTCCTCATCAGAATATTTACTTGTAATTTTCATGTATTAATAGCTGTAAGTAAAAAAAGTAACCCCTCCTTTTTATGTTTTTAAACATAAAATTTGACATTACTACCTTCAAATATATTCAATTCTTTCCTTGCATTGTTAGCCAAGTATCGAATTTATTCATATTTTGAAGGTAAATAATTGATAATTATGCCTTATGTTCGCCAGGCTGGTTTATCTAAGTCCAGCAAGGCGAACATAATTTATTTACGGAATAAAGGAGTTGTGGTTATTTTTATTTCTTATAATTTTCGGTAGGAATGCAAGAGCAGACAAGATTTCTATCACCAAAAGCATCATCAATACGGCTTACCGATGGCCAGAATTTATTCTCCAAAATCCATGGTAATGGGAAGGCCGCTTTATTTCTTGGATAGGAATGATTCCAGTTGTCATCAATAACTGCATCTTGGGTGTGAGGTGCATTTTTCAGTACATTATCTTTTCTATCGGCTTTAGAATCGGCAACTTCTTTAATCTCGTTATGGATCGAAATTAAGGTTTGAACGAAACGGTCCAATTCTTTCAGCGATTCGCTTTCTGTTGGTTCTATCATAAGCGTTCCGTGTACAGGGAACGATAATGTAGGCGCATGGAAACCATAGTCCATAAGTCTTTTTGCAATGTCACCTTCTGTTACATCCGATATTTGCTTGAATGGACGGCAGTCTAGAATCATTTCGTGCGCTACAAAGCCATTTTCACCAGTATAAAGTACCTGGTAATAGCCTTTTAAGCAAGCGGCAATATAGTTTGCATTCAATATTGCCATTTTAGTGGCTTCCTTAAGGCCGACACTTCCTAACATGCAAATGTATGCGTGTGATATCACTAATATACTTGCACTTCCGAACGGAGCAGCCGATACTGCATGTATTCCATTACTTCCTCCTGTTGCAATTATAGGATGAGAGGGAAGGTAAGGTGCTAGTTTCTTATTAACAGCAATTGGTCCAACGCCGGGGCCGCCACCACCATGAGGAATAGCAAATGTTTTGTGCAGGTTAAGATGGCAAACATCAGCGCCAATGGTAGCTGGGTTTGTAATTCCTACTTGGGCATTCATATTGGCACCATCCATGTAAACTAACCCTCCATTGGCATGTACTATTTCTGTCATTTTAATAATGGCACTTTCAAATACGCCATGTGTTGAGGGGTAGGTTACCATAAAGCCGGCCAGGTCGTCCTTATGCTGAGTAGCCAGTTGGTTGAGATGATCTAATTTGATGTTTCCCTTGTCGTCGCAATCAACAACAACCACCGAAAAACCAGCCATTACAGCGCTTGCCGGGTTTGTCCCGTGAGCTGATGAAGGAATCAGAATGATATTGCGGTGAGCCTGGTCATGCTGTTTATGGTATTCGCGAATAACCATGAGACCTGTGTATTCGCCGGCAGCTCCTGAATTAGGCTGGAAAGAAACGGCTTCGAAACCCGTGATCTCTTTTAATGCAGACTCCAGTTGATTGATAAGGATATGATATCCTTCGGCCTGTTCTGTTGGAACAAAAGGATGCAGCTCTGCAAACTCGGGCCAGCTTAATGGCAGCATTTCAGTGGCCGCATTCAGTTTCATAGTGCATGAACCCAGCGATATCATTGAATGGGTGAGTGAAATATCTTTCCGCTCAAGCATTTTGATATATCGCATCATTTCTGTTTCGGAATGGTATTGGTTAAATACATCCAGATTCAGGAATTCGCTTGTACGACGGAACGATTGGTCTAAACAATCCACATTTTCATTCTGGTCAAAGCTTTCAGATTTGCCCAGCACACTTGCAAATACGGAGAATATATCTTGGATATCTGAAGTCGAGGTCGTTTCGTCGATACTGATGTAAACGCAACTTCCTGCTTCATATCTAAAGTTAATTTCTTTGCTTACGGCTGATTGTTTAAGCTTATCCACAGAAATATTTGCCGGAAGCTCAATTTTAAGTGTATCGAAAAAGTTCTTGTTGCTGTTTTTAAGTCCCAGCTTAGAGAGATTATATGATAATAGACAAGCCAGTTTGTGTATGTTCGAAGCAATATTTGTAAGTCCTTCAGGGCCATGATAAACTGCGTACATTCCGGCCATAGTAGCCAGCAATGCTTGGGCAGTACAGATGTTGGATGTTGCTCGCTCGCGTTTTATGTGTTGTTCGCGAGTTTGCAAAGCCATACGCAAAGCTCTTTTCCCGCGAGCATCTACCGAAACGCCAATAATACGGCCTGGCATATTTCTTTTGAAGCTTTCCTTGGTTGCAAAGTAAGCTGCGTGCGGTCCTCCAAATCCCATCGGAATCCCAAAACGCTGAGTTGATCCCAATACAACATCAGCTCCCCATTCTCCAGGAGGAGTTAAAAGGGTTAGCGATAACAGGTCGGCTGCAACACTTACCGGAACATTGTTTTGATGTGCCTTTTCAACAGTAGCCTTATAATCTGTTATATTTCCTTCGCTGTTGGGATATTGGATCAATGCGCCGAATTCCTTTCCGGAGAAATCGACCTGCATAATATCGCAAATGACAAGCTCTATGTTAAATGCGTTGGCGCGGGTCCTTAAAACATCTATAGTTTGAGGGAACGTGTTTTTATCTACAAGGAAACAATTGGCATTGCTCTTTACAGCATCTCTTGAACGCGAATTGTAGAACATGGTCATAGCCTCAGTGGCTGCTGTTGCTTCATCCAGTAGGGATGCGTTTGCAATTTCCATGCCGGTAAGCTCCATTACCATGGTTTGGAAGTTAAGGAGTGCCTCAAGTCGTCCCTGTGAGATTTCTGCCTGATATGGAGTGTAGGAAGTGTACCAACTCGGGTTTTCAAGAATATTTCTTTTTATAACCGAGGGCAGTATGGTGTTGTAATATCCTAAACCAATATAAGTGCGGAATATCTTGTTTTTTGAGGCAATCTGTTTCAGTTCCTTCAGGTATTGATATTCTGATACCGGTTCAGGGAGCGAAAGTTCTTTTTTTAAGTGAATATCGGATGATATCGTTTTGTTAATCAGTTCGTCCAACGAGTTTACTCCAATCCTTTTAAGCATACCGGCTATTTCTTCTTTTCTGGGACCAATATGGCGCGATTCAAATAATTCAGTTTGCATATAGTAATTCTGGTTCTTTAAGAAATCGATTGTTTATATGTTAAAAATTGCAAAGTTACAGCGAATAAAAAGGTTGAACAATGACATTAAGCAAGAAACGGGTTGGATAAAGCTTCTTCGTGAATGGTAGTTTTTGGCCCGTGTCCCGGGAATACCATGGTATCCGCAGGTAGTGTCATCAATTTTGTAAATATACTTTCGCGGAGTTTGTCGTAGTCGCCCTTGACCAGGTCGGTTCGGCCTATACTCCCTCTGAATAGCACATCGCCAACAATAACAAAGTTCTGATCGGGAGAATACAATGCGATACTTCCGGGAGAGTGCCCCGGAACATGCAGGATCTTTAAGGATGAATTGCCAAATTTTAATTCAGAGCCTTCATTCAAAAGCAAAGTAGGCACTGGAGGCTGATCAGGTGTAAATCCAAATACCTGTCCATATCTGTTGGCCTCGGTAAGAAGAAATACGTCTTCGGTATGGGCTGCTACAGAAGGCTTATATAGCGATTCAACATATGCATTGCCCAGAATATGGTCGATGTGACAATGTGTGTTAACCAGTATCTTACAAGTAAGCTTATTTTCCGCAATATAGTTGCTTAAAGTGCTCTTTTCATCGGGTTCGTAGCAACCCGGGTCTACAACAATACATTCCCCGGTGTCGTCGCTAAGTATATAGGTGTTTTCCTGAAACGGATTGAATACAAATGTTTTAATTTTTATCATGCGCTGTTTTTAATAATTTTTTCCTTTGAGTAAAGGAACAAAAATAAATGACCCATGTTCTGTAGTACGAAACTCATTTTCTGACATTTTTTCAACAAGTGTCATTGTTTGAGACTGGGTGGTTCCTACAGGCATAACTAATCGACCACCCACTTTGAGTTGGCTGAGAAGCTGGTTAGGAATTACTTCGCCACCGGCAGTTACAATAATTTTATCGAAAGGACCATAGGACGGAGCGCCCTCGTAGCCATCGCCAAAAAAGAAATGGGGTTTATAGCCCAGTTGAGGAAGGATTTTTTGAGCAGTTATGTACAAGTCGCGTTGGCGTTCAATTGTAAAGACCCGGGCACCCATTTCGAGCAACACCGCGCATTGGTAGCCCGAACCCGTTCCAACCTCCAGCACTTTTTCGAGCGGTTTTACATCGAGTAATTCTGTTTGGAAAGCTACAGTGTAAGGCTGCGAGATGGTTTGACCTGCTCCGATAGGAAAGGCTTGGTCCCTGTAGGAGAAATTGATGAAGCTGCTATCCATAAAGGCATGCCGGGGCACCCTGTCCATAGCGCTTAGTACATCTTCGTTTTTAATCCCCTTTTTTCGTAATTCTTCAATTAATATTCTTCGTAGTCCTTTGTGCCTGTATGTATCTTCAAAACTCATCGGTGCGATCTGGATTTCTTGGCAAAAATAAACTTTAAAATGAACGCTCGGGATAAAAAGAACCGAATTTTACCACATTTCGCATAACCAAATCGGATATTTTTTCAACAATTACATACTTTTACCCGAAATTTTAAGTTAATTACTCAGGGATTAGGACCTGTACTATTTATGAAAAATGCCATGCGACAGCGCAACATCCGGTTTTATTATGTTGCGTCCGACATTCTGATTACAGCCATTTGCTGGACAGTTTTTTTTATTTACAGAAAACGTTTTGTAGAGCCATCTCTTTATGGGGTTAATGTTCCGTTACACCTGGGCTTAAAATATATTGAAGGGGTTGTTTGTTATACATTATTGTTACTTTTCATCAATTATTCGTCGGGGTATTATACTTCCATCTTTCGCCGTACCCGGTTCGAAGAAATTACGCTTACCTTTATAAATGCATTTATTGGGGTTACAATCGTTTTTTTTGTTGTCATTCTCGACGATGTTATTGTATCCTACAGGAGTTATTATCATTCTTATTTCTTTCTACTTACGGTTCAGCTTGTATTAACCCTGTTTTTCCGGTCGGTTGTTACACGTTTTGTTAAATACGTGATTGCTAAAGGCGATATTTCATTTAATACATTGATAATTGGCCGCACTACTGTTATTCGCCGTGTTCTTGACGAGTTCAGACAGCAATTTCCTAAGCATGGGCACTATTTTTCTGGCTATATACCTGTAGATGAAGAGATAGTTATATTTGAAATTCCTAAAGTTGGCACTGTTGATGATATTTATCGTATTGTGCACACCGAAACCATAGATGACGTAATGGTTTTGCTCGATGAACAGGATGAAGCTATGTATAAAAAGATTGTTTACGAGCTTAATAGCGCCGATGTAAATTTGTTGGTGAATACCGAGTTGTATTCGTCGATAAAACGGAAGATTGAGATTGTGCAACTATTTCAAAGCCCGTTAATAAAGGTATCGCGCACGCTGTTAACTCCATGGCAGGCCAGTGTTAAGAAGTCCAGCGATATTGCCCTGGCAGTTTTAGGAATTATAATCTCTCTGCCGGTTGGCATTGTTATGGCTATTGCCATTAAGCTCAATTCAAAGGGGCCTGTTTTTTATTCTCATGAACGCATTGGGCAGTACGGAAAACCTTTCAAAATATTCAAATTCCGGTCGATGTATTACAATGCCGAGGGCAACGGCCCACAGTTGTCATTCAAAGACGATCCGCGTATTACGCCTGTGGGTAAGTTTATGCGGCGTTTGCGCCTCGACGAAATTCCCAATCTGATGAATGTAATTATAGGCGACATGAGCTTTGTAGGGCCACGCCCTGAGAGAAAGTTCTTCATCGACCAGATTGTTAAGAAAGCGCCCGAATACAAAAGGCTGTTGCAGTTTAAACCAGGCGTTACCTCATTGGGGCAAGTAAAATTTGGGTATGCAGGAAATATCGATGAGATGATCCGGAGAATGCGGTATGATTTATATTATCTGGATAACTTTTCACTGCTTGCTGACTTTGAAATTCTTATGCGGACTATTTTGACCGTTCTTAAAGGCAAGGGAATCTGATTATTGCAAAGGAAAGGTTTTTAAAACCTCGTATATTGGGCCATTGGGCGTTAGAGTGCTTTTGTACAGCTTAAAATTGGTAATTTTTAGTGCCCCGAAGTTGGTTGATTTAAATTTTGCGGCGATATCCATCACATTGTTGTCTCTTTCTGCAGATTTTACGCGGCCCAGGGTTATGTGAGGCGAAAAGTTTTTGGTTGCATCTATGGCTATGCCTGAATTTTGAAGAGATTTTGTTATGTTATCATATAAATTACTGAGCTTTTCGTTTGGAGTAATTCCAATCCAAAGAACAGAAGGTTGTCTGTTCGAACGGAAGACACCAAGCCCTGTTAAATCAAGCGTAATATTCGGTTCTTCAAGGCGAATTGCCGATAATTCAAGGATAAGCTTGTCGGTAATTGTTTTATCAATTTCACCCAGGAAAGCAAGCGTTAGATGGTTCTGAGCCGATGCGGTGTACTTTATTCTAGCTCCTTTGATGTTCAGAAGAAGATATTGATATATTTCCCGTATATCATCATTTTCCGGAATATCTATAGCAATGAAAGTACGCATAATCAATGAATCGGATAAGGCCTTATTGAAAGTACAAGGATTTTATGATATCCATCTTTTCGTCAAGTGGGGTATTCCCGTCAATCCAGTGAATGCGAAACCCTTTCTTCTCCATGCGCCGGAACCAGGTCATTTGGCGCTTAGCAAACTGGTGAATGGCCGTATTCAGGAGAGTAAACATTTCCTCATAGGTTATTTGCCCGATAATATGCTGGGTGAGAAACTTATATTCAAGCCCATAATAGATGAGCTGGTCGGGAGTTAGACCACTACGCAGCAGTTCTCTCACTTCGTCAAGCATTCCTGCGTTTAACCTGTCTTTGAGCCGCTGGGTAATTCTTTCACGTTCAATACTTCTGTCGAACCGAATAGCCACAATGAGTGGTGATAATTGGGGATATTCCAGTTCAGGAATAGCATTGTTTTTACAATATTGAGCTATTTCAATGGCACGAATGGTACGTTTTTTATTATCGGTATCGGTTGTAGCATGCAGCGATTTATATTGCTTTAATAGGGAGGTTAGTTCTTCCAGCGTTTTCTCGGCAAGTTGTTCACGAAGTTCGTTGTTGACCGGAACCTGTATCAATTGATATCCTTCCAGAACGGCCTCGATATACATTCCGGATCCTCCGCAAAGGATAGGAACGCATCCTTTCAGGCTTAGCTGGTTGTATGCTTTTATAAAGTCTTTCTGGTATTCGTATACATTGTATTGCATTCCCGGATCAGCTATGTCTATTAAGTGAAAGGGGATGGGTTCACCATTTACATAGTAATCATCATAATCCTTACCGGTTCCGAGGTTGAGCTTTTTGTAAATCTGGCGGGAATCGGCACTAATTATTTCGCCTTTCATCTGATAAGCAAGGTTTGCAGCAACAGCCGTTTTCCCCGAAGCGGTGGGACCAAGGATGACGATTACATTATATTTAGTATTTTCCATATTTCTACTTCTCAGCGATTACCCGTGTGTTATTCAATTTGATGCACGATTGTTTATCAGGTTTGCGAAAAATCCTGTATGTTTGTGCAAAATTTTAATTACAACAGCCATGGACTTTGGTTTGATTTATAAACGGGTGATAAATTTAATTATTAATCCTAAATCGGAGTGGGAAAATATCAAATTAGAGAATATTTCGAAAAAGGATGCTGTAAAGAAGTATGCCATACCGCTTATTCTGCTTTTAACAATTAGTACATTCCTGGGGAATTTATTTTATACCTCCCGGCTTACGATTCATCCGCTGTATCCGTTGATTAGCGCTGCTGCCATGTTTATTATAGTATATGCAGGAACCTACCTTTCGGCTATTTTGATTAATGAACTGACCTCCAGTTTTAATTCGAAGAAGAATCTGAATGCTACGTTTACCTTGGTAATTCACTCGTTGACAGCGTTTTTTATATTCACCTCATTAGCTTATGTTTTGCCGGAGCCATTTTATGAAGTTCGTTATTTCGGGATCTATTCCTTATATCTATTCTGGCTTGGCTCCAGCAGCCTGTTGGATACACCGGTAGACAATAAGGTGGGTTTTACTTTTGTTTCAACGCTCATTATATTAGGTATTTATGCGGTACTTAGTATGGTATTCAGTCGGATTATCGGAGGTATTTTCGGGTTAGGCCTTATTGAGAAATAACGCATATTATTTGTATTTTTAATGCTGAAATAGTCGTTATTCTTGGATTATGCATCAAAATAGTAATATAAACATACGGAACAAGAAGGCATCGCACGAATTCCAGTTTTTGGAGAAATTTGTGGCCGGCATTCAACTCTCTGGCACTGAGATCAAATCTATTCGGTTAGGAAAAGCAAGCCTGGTCGATTGCTACTGCTACTTTGTTCGTGGCGAACTTTTCGTGAAAGGTATGCACGTAGCTGAGTATTGGTGGGGAAATTTGAATAACCACGATCCGAAACGCGACCGTAAGCTATTATTAACAAAGAAGGAATTAATTAAACTTGAGCGCAAGAGCCAGGAAAAAGGCTTAACCATTGTGGCTCTTCAGATATTTATTAATGAGAAGGGTTTAGCTAAGATGGAAATCGCGCTTGCTCGCGGTAAGCAGGAATTTGACAAGCGCGAAGACATTAAGAAGCGAGATGC
>DATALJ010000226.1:0-2025 GCA_036261135.1 Bacteroidales bacterium | reverse complement strand
AAAAGCAATGGCTGCAATAATAACCACGATGTAAATACTAATCACTACGATAATCAGAATTCCCATAAAGCGATAATGCAGTTTTAAGTATTTGAAAGCCAGGTTGACTTCAGAAGAATTGAGCATTTGTATACCCAATTTCATATGTTTTGAAAACATATAAAGGTAATAAATTGGAAAAAAATAAATTGCAACAATAGCAAGCATGGGAATCAAAGCTCCAATAGAATAGCCGGTTTCGAAGGAACCGGCACTTCTCGATAAGGCCACGATAATGCCAATAAAAATACCTAAAATCATCAGTCCGATAACCACAAAGCTTACGATAGCTATAAATTTAGTCCACTTCTGTGTGGTATTCAAATGGTTAATACTTTCAGAATCTAACTGAATGTTTGACGAGGTTTGAACAGTGTTGTCTAATAGATTGTCCATAAAAATAAAGATTTGGTTAGTTATACGTTAGTCTTTTATCTTCACAAGATACTGAAAATTATAGTGTAATGGATATTGGACAATCTATTTTTAGATAAATGTTCTTTAATAATTCTTTGGATCGAGCGCTGCAACATTCCAACCTTTCAAAAAGCCTATTACTTTCTTGGTATCATAACCATCGCCAGCTTCAAGAAGGCCGGAATCCTGCGTATGAATTAGTTTTCCTGATTTATCGAGTACTAGTAACACAGGAAAACCAAAGCGTTGTGGAAAATCAAATTCCTTAAGTACAGGTAAATTCTTGTTTTCCTTGCTGTAGTTAACAAGAATAAACACGTAATCGGCTTTTAAAACAGAGTCAATTGTTGCATCGGTATGCAACAGCTTGTGGAATTTCAAGCACCACGAGCACCAATTACCTCCCACTTGTATGAGTACATGCTTGTTTTCGGCTGCTGCTTTGGATACTGCGGCGTTAATATCTGCCTTTGCATTGGCATCGGGGTTGTAAATGGTAGGTTTCGCCTGCTGTGCGTTGTTAAAACCCAGTACAACCAGTAAAAGAAAGGAAGTAATGATAAGCTTTTTCATAATCCTGTATATTTCAATTTTTTCTATATGCTAGGAACTTAAAGAATGGGATTCCCGCCTTCGCGGGAATGACAAGCTCTTTGTAATTATTTATCGTTTATTCAATCTCCACTACTGTAATTCCAGATCCACCCATTTCGATGTGCTCATCGTGGTAGGACTTTATAAAGTCAAAAGTTGATAAATACTCACGTATCATTTGACGAAGGATGCCATTGCCTTTGCCATGCAGTATCTTCACTTCATGAACGTTGAACATCACTGCCTCGTCCACCAGATCCTGGACCTTTTCCAGCGCTTCCTCCGTACGCATACCACGAACATCAATATTGGATTTAAAGTTCAATTTACGCTCGTGCATGCTAAACTGTGCTGCCACGGCCGGATTGCTTTGTACCTGGCTCTGTCGCTTGAATTCGTTGTTTGATATTTTTTCAATTCTGGCTTCAGGTAGGGAGGTAGTCATGCTCCCAAAAGCAACTAAGTAGTTTTTACCATTAATATCAAGTACTTCACCAACGCTTTCCTGGCCAAACAACCGTACTTTATCGCCTACCTCAATTGAGGTCTTCTTAACTTCCTCTACTTTCTGCTCTGCTGCTTGTGGTTGCTTCTTCTTAACCCTATCCTCACGTTCTTTGAGCTTTTCAATCTTGCGCTGAATACGTTCTTCGTCGGCTGAGTCAATTTTGTCCACCTGCTCCTTAAATTCTTCGAGTTGCTTGCGTACAATACGGGTTTTCTCCTTCTCTGCCTGGCTTTCCTTGATCTGACGTATGGTATTCTCTATTTGTTTGTTGGCCCCAGCCAATACTTCCTTCGCTTCAGCCTTTGCCTTTTCCAGGATTACCTTGCGTTCTTTCTCTGTTTTCAGCAAATCTTCCTGGTGTCGCGTTACCAGATCCTCCAAACGCTTCTCCATCTGGCGGATATTCTCGCGTTTACCCTCCCAGTACCTTTTGTCACGGGCAATATCACGCAAATTTTTTTCAAAAT
>DATALJ010000161.1:0-1961 GCA_036261135.1 Bacteroidales bacterium | reverse complement strand
GAGACCATTTCCTGAGTTTCTGCCGTATAAACTGCCTTCAAACAACAAAGCGTTTGACTGGTCGTCTGCGGAAATGCTCCAAATAGTAGTAAAACCTGGCAAACAGGAAAATGTAAATCTAAATGTTGAGAAAATATGGCTTGAATAAAAGGTTTAACCATTAGAAACTAATAAAACAGCTTACAAAAACTAACTAAAGCACTACGATGAAAAGATACAAACATTTTCTTCTTTTAACATTAGCTATACTGAATATATACGCGTGTTCTGGGAACGCATTGGTTTCAGTGAGCGAAAACTTTAACTTCGGATGGCAATTTTATAAAAGTCCGGACACAGCATTACTCCCATCCCCCACTGCAAAATGGATTACTGTAAATTTGCCCCATACCGCTAATCTGGAGCAACTAACCGTAAAAGATCAATGGCAGGGCATTTGCTTTTACAGCAAAAGCTTTAAAGTAGACAAGCAATACCGGGGCAAAGCCATCTCAATTCAATTCGATGCAGCCATGAATGTAGCCGACGTATGGGTGAATGGCAAAAAAACGGCCTCGCACATGGGAGGATACTTACCTTTTGTTATCGACCTTTCGGATATTGTTCGCTTCGATACCTTAAACACCATATTGGTAAGACTTGACAACCGTGACAACCCGGTAACAGGCCCAAAACCACTCAAAATTCTGGATTTCAACATGTATGGAGGACTGTACCGCAATGTTCTTTTGATAGTTAAGGAAAAAATACATCTGAGTAACCCTATTCAAGCCAATGCAGTAGCCGGAGGAGGTGTTCTTTTCGCGACAACATCAGTTTCTCAGCAAAAAGCAAGTTTTGAAATCAAGGCTCATGTGACAAATGAAACCAACAAACCTTCTGAAATCCGCATTAAACATCAACTCATCGATAAATCCGGGAAGGTAGCGGTAGTACTCGAATCGAAAACAGTTTCCATTAATGCCGAAAACAGCGCAGAAATTGTACTTAATGGAACCATAGACAATCCACTCCTGTGGTCACCGGCAGCACCAAACCTTTATACGCTCAAGACTGAGATTTTTGCCAACGGGAAACTATCCGATTCGCAAACCACACGCACTGGCCTTCGCTCCATACGCATTACCCCCGAAGGGCTCTGGCTTAACGGGGAAAAGACATTCCTCCGTGGTGTAAACCGACACCAGGAGTATCCATACATAGGGTATGCGCTTAGCGATGCCGCACAATATCGCGATGCCTATAAGATCAAACAAGCCGGGTTCGACTTTGTACGATGCTCACACTACCCCATGTCACCCGCATTCCTCAATGCTTGTGACGAATTGGGTATTATGGTACTTGACGCCATTCTGGGCTGGCAATATTTTGGAGACACTGCATTTGAAAAGCTTGCGCTTCGCTCGTGCCGCGAACTGATAAGACGCGACCGCAATCATCCCAGCATTTTAGCATGGGAATTGTCGATCAACGAAACGCGAATGCCAAGATCGTTCACCGACAGCGCAAACATCATTGCTCAAGAAGAATTTCCTTATAATGGTTGTTATTCCGCAGGCTGGATGCGGCAATCGTACGACATTTACATCGAAGCGCGCCAACATCGCCATGGCCTGCACCCTGATTTACCTTTACTTGTGAGCGAATATGGCGATTGGGAATATTATGCCCAGAATGCCGGTTTCAACCAGCAGGAGTGGAAAGACTTATTGGAAGAAGAAAGAACGAGCCGTCAGCCGCGCTTTGCAGGTGAGAAACGTATGTTACAGCAAGGGCTCAACATACAGGAAGCGCATAACGACAACCTTTCTACCCATGCATTTGCTGATGCCTACTGGGTAATGTTCGATTACAACAGAGGAATGGCCACCGATCATGAATATTCGGGAATCATGGATATATTCAGACTGCCCAAATTCAGCCATTATTTCTTTAAGAGCCAGAGAAACCCTGAAGATAAT
>DATALJ010000153.1:0-12821 GCA_036261135.1 Bacteroidales bacterium | reverse complement strand
CACCTACTTTAGGTCCCGATGCCACTGCGCTTGGTCAAATCTATTGGTATACGCTCGAAGGCCGTAATCCTGAAACAGGTTGGCCGAATGGTGGCTGGGATCCCCAGGAACTAAGAACCATTCAGGATTTTTATGTTAAATACGGGCTATCCACTGCCGAAGGAGTATCGGAAGTGGCCTCTGTAGGCGGATTTGTAAAGGAGTACCAGGTCGACATCAATCCGGAAGCACTTAAAGCATTCAATGTAAGTGTAATGGACGTAATGAATGCCGTTTCCAAAAGCAATCTGGACATAGGCGCCGAAACCGTTGAGCTGAACAATGTTGAATATATCATTCGCGGCCTTGGATACGTCCAAAGCATCGAGGATCTCGAGAATTCCGTTGTTGCAGTGAGAAATAATGTACCTGTCCGCATCAAAGACATTGCGCATACTTCATTCGGGCCTACCACCCGGCGCGGTGGACTTGATAAATCGGGAGCCGAAGCCGTGGGTGCCGTAGTTGTTGCCCGCTACGGTTCAAACCCAATGGAAGTCATCAACAACGTAAAAGAAAAGATAAAGGAACTGGAAGCCGGATTACCGCAAAAAACATTGGCAGACGGTAGTGTGTCCAAGGTAACCATTGTTCCTTTTTATGATCGCACAGGATTGATCAAAGAAACCATTGGAACATTGGAATCCGCGCTATCGCATGAAATCCTGATAAGCATCATCGTAATTATTGTACTGGTGCTTAATCTAAGGGCTTCGCTGATTGTAGCAGGCTTACTACCCATCGGCGTACTCATGACTTTCATTTTGATGCACTTCTTTGGCGTGGATGCTAACATTGTGGCTCTCTCTGGCATTGCCATTGCGATTGGCGTAATGGTGGATATTGGGATTGTAGATGTAGAGAACATTCTTCGGCATCTTGAAATGCCGGAAAACAAGGGAATTCGTGGAAAGCAATTACTATCGGTTATATACCAGGCCACTACCGAAGTAAGAGCGGCAGTGATAACCTCTATAGCTACCACCATTGTTAGCTTTTTACCTGTATTTGCTATGGAATCGGCAGAAGGAAAGCTTTTTCATCCGCTGGCGTTCACCAAAACCTTTGCATTGCTATCGGCTTTTGTATTGGGGATTGTTGTATTGCCAACGCTGGTTCATATTTTCTTCAATGTACGCTTCAATACCAATAAAATAAGGAAAGTATGGAACTGGGCTATAATCATTGCAGGTATATTCTTCATCATCTTCTGGCATGTATGGCCAGCATTAGCGTTAATAGCCATTGGCGTAAACAATCTTCTCGATTATCGCTGGCCGGCAGAGCGCAAAGAATACCCTAATTACATAACCATTGGTATTACGGTGCTTGTTGCAGTTTACTATTTAACCATTGAATGGCTGCCGCTTGGGGCACACAATAGCACGCTGGTGAGTTTCCTGTTTGTAACTGGGATTGTTGCCGTAATCCTCGGTGCACTCATGACTATGGTTCACTACTATGAATCGATTATGCGGTGGGCCCTGGTAAATAAAGGCAAATTTCTTGTTATTCCCGCAATTACACTGTTTTTTGGCATTCTGATATGGCAAGGCTTCGACAGGGTATTTGGTTTCGTTGCCACCGGTTTCGAAAAAGCCGGTTGGCAGACATTTCGGAATACGGCAATTTGGAATGGCGCAGTCAATGCATTTCCCGGTACCGGTAAGGAGTTTATGCCTTCACTCAACGAAGGTTCATTCCTGCTTATGCCCACCAGCATGCCTCATTCCAGTATCGAAAAGAATCTACAGTACATAGAAATGCTGGACAAAAGACTTTCGGCCATTCCGGAAGTGGAAGAAGCCGTTGGAAAATGGGGACGTGTTAACTCTGCCCTGGATCCAGCTCCTGTTCAAATGTTCGAAAATACCATCAATTACAAACCCGAATACATATTGGACGAAGATGGACACAGGCAACGATTTAAAGTGGACAGGCACGGTTGGTTCATGCTCGATATGGCATCATTCCGAAAATCGTTGAAAATAGACGCCGGCAATAACATTGAAATAAATGGACGTGTTCTAAATACCGATAGTATAGCGGATGCAAGGTATGATAAAGAAAACGGAAAACTTCAGCTCCGTATGGATATGGATTGGCAAGCCATAGAAGCAAATGCCTACCATGGATCCAATAATTTCAGATATATCCTGAAGAACATAGCCGAATTCCTGATTAAGGACAGCAACGGAGAGTATTACCGTCAATGGCGCCCAGAAATCAAAAGGCCTGCGGACATATGGAACGAAATCGTAAAGGTTACCAATATTCCGGGGTTGACATCGGCACCCAAGTTACAACCTATCGAAACCCGCCTGGTTATGCTTTCAACAGGGATGCGCGCGCCCATGGGCTTAAAGGTGTATGGACCCGACCTCGAAACCATTGAGAAAGCAGGTATGGAATTCGAGAAAGCGCTGAAAGATGTGCCTTCCATTAATGCATCGTCGGTATTTTACGACAGAGCAGTTGGAGCTCCATATATTGAGATAAAGCTCAACCGTGAAGCTATGGCCCGCTATGGCATGAGCGTAAACGATGTTCAGGAAGTGCTGAGTGCGGCTGTTGGAGGCATGGCACTCACTAACTCAGTTGAAGGCCGGGAACGTTTCCCTATGCGCGTAAGGTATGCACGTGAACTCAGGGATAATCCTGAAGATATGAAAAGGATTCTCATACCAGCTTTGAATGGCGCACAAATTCCTTTGGGCGAAATAGCAAGTATTGACTATACCAAGTGGGCACAAATGATACGTAGTGAAAACACCTTCCTTGTTGGGTATGTGATCTTCGATAAAACGGAAGGCAAGGCAGAAGTGGATGTTGTTGAAGAAGCATCGAAAGTGCTAAGCCAAAAAATCCAGTCTGGCGAATCGAAACTTGCACCAGGTGTTTCGTACAAGTTCGCCGGTAACTACGAACATCAGATCCGCGCAACCAAAAGGCTCGCCATTGTTATCCCTTTAAGTTTAATACTCATACTTCTTTTGCTATACTTCCAGTTCAAAACAATAACGGCATCATTCATCCATTTTTCGGGCGTTTTTGTGGCGTTTGCAGGTGGATTCATTATGCTGTGGCTGTATGGACAGGATTGGTTCCTGAACTTCTCCATTGCCGGCATTAATATGCGCGACATGTTCCAAATGCACGATGTAAACTTAAGTGTGGCCGTATGGGTAGGCTTTATTGCCTTATTCGGCATAGCTACCAACGATGGAGTAATAATGGGAACATACATTCACCAGGTTTTTGAAGAAAGAAAGCCCGAAACCATCAGCGAAGTAAGGGAAGCAGTTGTTACAGCCGGCAAAAAACGCGTACGTCCTGCAATGATGACAACCGCTGTTGCCGTAATCGCCTTGCTACCTGTACTTACATCAACAGGCAAAGGTGCAGACATTATGGTACCTATGGCCATTCCAACATTCGGTGGTATGCTCATCCAGGTAATGACCATTTTTGTTGTGCCGCTTTTTCAGGCTATTTGGAGAGAAAATGCAGTAAAAAAACAACATAATGAGTAAAGTGGACCTACGAAGATGTCATTCCGGCGAAGGCCGGAATCCCCAACCGCTCCGTAGTAAATGGATTCCGGCCTTCGCCGGAACGACAGTTGGACAGGCTCATAACAAACAACTTCATCAAACATACAAAAGATGAAAAAGATCAAACATAAAATTGCAGTCATTTGCCTTATATCAATTTATATCAACTTATATCAACCTATTTCCATTTTATCCCAGGATTCATTAACGCTATATCTGGAAATAGCTATAAAGAACAACCCTACCGTGCTTCAACGGTATGCCGAATACGAAGCGGCACTGCAAAAAGTGCCACAGGCGGGAAGTTTACCCGATCCGGAACTTACGGCAGGTATTTTCCTGAGTCCTATGGAAGTATTGAGCGGCAAACAGGTAGCTGAAATCCGTTTGATGCAGATGTTTCCATGGTTTGGTGTACTAAAAAATGCAAAGGACGAAATGAGCCTCATGGCTAAGGCTAAATACGAAACCTTCCGCGACGCACAGTTCCAGGTAGTGTATGATTTACAACGCACCTGGTACGAACTACTGAAAACACAACAGATTGTGCACATTGCGGAAAGAAATGCCGACATTCTGCGGACACTGGAGCGCCTGTCGCTTGTTAAATTCAAGGCTCCGCCATCTTCGGGTAATTCAGGTTCTTCTTCAGGCACTGGAATAACTGGCTATTCCGGTAAAACCTCATCGTCTGGACAATCAGGAATGGGCGGCATGGGAGGAAATTTGGGCAGTGCTTCTTCTGCAACAGGCAGTTCTTCATCTTCAATGACAGGCGGTTCTTCCATGGAGTCTTCGTCGGGTGCTTCAGGATTGGCAGACATATACCGCATTCAAATAGATATAAGTGAGTTGGAGAACAATATTGCGCTGCAAAAAAGTCAACAGGTGAGTTTAAAAGCCAGACTCAACAGTTATTTGAACCGGAACGCTCAATCACCGGTAATTTTAACAGATACACTCGTTGCGGATACGCTTCAAACTGCACTTACAAACATTCCCGACAGTATGTTGCTGAATAATCCAATGCTTGGCATGTTGCAATACGAGCAGCAATCGTACGATGCCCGTAAAAAGATGGTTACACGCATGGGATTCCCCATGGTAGGCCTCGGTATGAGCTATACTCTGATTAACAAGGACCCCATGTCAACATCGGCAATGAACGGAGAAGATATGATTATGCCCATGGTAACCATTACCCTGCCTATATACCGGAAGAAGTATAAGTCCATGCAAAAGGAGAGCGAACGCATGATGACTGCCACGAAACAAAATTACCAGGCCACGTCGAACGATTTGCAGGCATCGTACGCTGAAGCCATTCAGTTGTACGGGGATGCCAAACGACGCATAAAGCTTTATAAAAACCAAAGTCTCTTAGCTAAAAAGTCCTTCGATATTATGGTTAAAAGCTTCTCTGTTTCGGGATCGGCATTAACTGACGTTTTACGGGTACGTCAGCAAATGCTCGACTACGAAACGAAGCAGACTGAAGCAGTAGCCGATTACAATACCGCCATTGCCTTATTGCGCAGACTGGCAGCATTCCCGCAAGCGGGCAATTAAACTAACATAAAACATTGCATATGAACGCATCTTTAAAAAATAAATACATCACGTACAGCTTGCTGGTATTAGGCGGACTATTCCTGGGCTGGCTGTTTTTCCATTCTTCGGGAAATAAAACTGATAAACACGAGCACAGCAAAGAAGAAGAAAAGGGAACGATTTGGACATGCTCCATGCATCCGCAGATACGCATGGATAAACCCGGCAAATGCCCTATTTGTGGCATGGATCTGATTCCTTTAAACCAAAGTACAGTAGACATCGATCCTGAAGCCATTCACATGACCAAAGAAGCTGCTGAGCTGGCCAATGTACTTACATCGGTAGTTTCGAAGCAGAAACCCATAAAAGAAGTTCGCCTTTATGGCAAAGTGCAGGCCGATGAGCGCCTGTTGCAAAGCCAGGTAGCCCATATTCCCGGACGAATAGAAAAACTGATGGTAAACTTTACAGGCGAACTGGTACGCAGCGGACAACCACTTGCTGTTATTTATTCGCCCGAGCTGGTTACAGCACAGCAGGAATTGCTTGAAGCCGCAAAAACCAAAGAAACACAGCCTGAAATATACGAAGCTGCCAAAGAAAAGCTCCGCCAGTGGATGTTGACCGGATCGCAGATTGAAAGAATAGAGTCTTCGGGCAATGTTCAGAATAACACCGAAGTAGTGGCGCATACATCGGGCATTGTCATTACCCGAAGGGTAAACACCGGCGATCACATTGCTCCTGGCACAGTGCTGTTCGACATTGCCGATCTATCGCGCGTTTGGGTTATGTTTGACGCATACGAAAGCGATTTACCCCTTCTGAATAAAGGAGACAAACTGAGTTTCACTGTTCAGGCGGTACCCGGCCAAACATTTACGGGGAATATAACATTTATCGACCCGGTAATTGATCCTGTTACCCGAGTTTCAAAGGTACGGGTGGAAATTAATAACCCTGCGGGCCGGCTTAAACCGGAAATGTTTGCCACAGGTACGGTAAGAGCTAACCTGGATCAGTACCAGAACAAGTTGGTTATTCCACGTTCCGCGGTTCTATGGACAGGCAAGCGGTCGATCGTGTATGTCAAACAAGCCGGTTCCGAAGAACCTATATTTAAAATGCGAGAAATAGAACTTGGACCGATGTTAGGAAACAGTTATGTGGTTGTTGACGGCTTAAACGAAGGTGAAGAAATTGTTACACAGGGTACATTCAGCATAGATGCAGCTGCCCAGCTCGAAGGAAAGCCAAGCATGATGAATCAGGAAGGCGGCGCCACTTCCTCCGACCATAACCATGATCATATGCAGGAAATGGAAAACTCAGGCGATCAATCGGCTGCTTCTGTTAACAGTACCAAGCAACATGCTTCATTTAACGTAGCTGGCAACTGCGAAATGTGCAAGGATCGCATTGAAACTGCGGCTAAATCCGTCAAAGGTGTTTCGTCTGCCATGTGGGATATGAATACCAAAAAGCTTAGCATAGAATTCAACCCAAAACAAACAAACACCGATGCTGTGCAAAAAAATATAGCTAAAGCTGGCCATGATACACAAAATGTTAAAGCTGACCTGGCTGCATACAACAGTTTACCCGAGTGTTGCAAATACCTGAAATAGTTGATCTTAGCATGAGCAATACGCTTAAACAAAATATGTATTCGCGCGTTTCCTTCTCGCAAACTAATTGAATGTATGGAAATACTCATCATTTGTGTAGCAGCTTTCTTAACCGCTATACTCACGTTTTTCTCAGGGTTTGGACTAGGTACGATACTGGCACCCGTGTTCGCTATCTTTTTCCCGATCGATGTAGCTATTGCACTAACCGGAGTGGTTCACTTTTCGAACAACTTGTTTAAGATTGCGCTGGTAGGCCGGGATACCGATAAAGAAGCTTTGCTCCGATTCGGCATTCCTGCAATCTTTGCTTCATTTGTGGGCGCCTACCTGTTGCTAAAGCTGACGATCCTTCCTCCCCTCCTTCACTACTCGTTATGGGGTAAGGAATTCGCCGTAACTCCGGTTAAACTTACTATTGCTATTTTATTAATAACATTCTCCATTCTGGAAATAATTCCTTCCATTCAGAAAATTCAATTTGGCAAAGATAAACTGGTACTTGGAGGAATTCTGAGTGGGTTTTTCGGCGGGTTGTCGGGTATACAAGGAGCTATAAGGAGCGCTTTTCTTATAAAAAGCGGGCTATCAAAAGAAGCTTATATTGCAACGGGGGTGGTTATAGCATGCTTAGTAGATTTCACACGTTTATCCGTGTATGTATCCCGCTTTGCGGCTTCTAATTTAAACCAGAATGTTGCGTTACTGGTGTCTGCAACCCTTTCGGCGATAATTGGGGCGTATATTGGCAAAAAGCTGCTTAAAAAAGTAACGCTTAGGAGTATCCAGGTGTTGGTGGCAGTGATGCTGGTGCTTATATCCATAGGATTGGGGTTGGGAGTAATTTAAGGATGTAAGTAATTCCTTAACTACGAAGATGTCATTCCGGCGAAGGCCGGAACGTCGAAGGCCTCGCTGAAAGCAATCCCCGTATGCTCCGTAGTTGGAGGATTCCGGCCTTCGCCGGAATGACAAACGAACCATAGAAAGCTTTTTAGAACACAGCCTCGTTTAGTTTGCCACACGGTCATCACCCTTGAACTTAAACACGTTAAACAAATACCCAAATGCAGGAAAAATGATGAGTACGCCAACTACCAATGCCCAGAACAAATAATACATGGTGATTTGCGGTGCCTGGGTATTCCAAACCGTAAGGTGGTTGCCATTGGAGATGTAGATCATTACAGGGAACTGAATGGCAAACCAACCTATCAGAATTCCTGCCGTTTGAGCTCCCGTAAGCAGGCGGGTCCACACAACATTGCGTCGTTTTTTCTGTATCCATATGAGCGGAATCAGGATGGTATTGATAACCACAAAGACCATACTTATGGTTGACGCCATAAATCGTCTGAAAAGATGCACGCCGTAGAACTCAGCAGCAACAAAAACACCTAAACCGCTAATAATAAGCACTACGTAAAGAACAAACGATGTCTGGGAGAATAGCCGATAGGTTTCCGCTTTGGCCTCACCAATCAGATAAACGGATGCTATCCATGCAAACAGCAACATCACAAAGAGTCCGGTGATGAACGTAAACCAGTTAAGCCAGGGTGCTACAAATACTTCGTAGAATGAACCCGAAGGTTCGGCAGGTATTTTTCCTAACATAACCGCACCCAATACAACGCCCATAAAAAAAGGAGTTAACAAACTGGATGTTTTGAAAAACCAGGAATAGTAAACATACGAAGGTCCTTTTTCAATATCGTAATACCTGAAAGTGAACGCCGAACCGCGAACAATGATACCAATGAGCACCAACAACAGCGGAATATGCAGGTACGTAGTAAGCGATGTATACGCCAGCGGAAATCCATTGAACAGAATGACGATAGCGAGTATAATCCACACATGGTTTGCCTCCCACACAGGAGCAATGGCGCTGGATATGGTATTTGCACCTTTCTTCCCGGTAAGAATTTCAACAATGCCTGCGCCAAAGTCGGCGCCGCCAAGCAACACATACAACAGAACAGATATGCAGAGTACAGCAATAATAATCTCAGTCATGGCGCTATTTATTTAGGGTTTACAGCATGTAAGGCATATATCTGACGTTTCATCAACCAGAAAACCAGGAACGAAAGCGCCAGGTAAATAAAGGTTACCAGGTAAAAAGAGTACTGAATACCAGGCATTGGCGTTACAGAATCCTTGGTTCGCATGATGCCATAAATAATCCACGGTTGTCGGCCCACTTCCGTAACCATCCATCCGGCTTCCACAGCAATAAACCCTGCCGGAGTAAGTATAGCAACCCATTTAAGCCACCATCGCTTTCGAACGGTATCTTTCCACTTGAAATGAAATAGTAAAAACAGCACTCCCGTGCCCGCCATAAGAATACCCAAAAATACCATAACCTGAAACGATATGTGAACGAAGGGCACCGGAGGCCAGTCGCTCCGTTTAATCTGATCGAGGCCGGTTACTTCGGCGTTAAAATCGCCATGGGCAAGGAAGCTCAATAACTTGGGAATATGGATGGCATATTTAATCTCTCTTGCGGCTGTATCCGGAATTCCGCCAATAACCAACGGGGCGGATTTGGTAGTTTCGAACAACGATTCCATGGCTGCAAATTTGGCTGGCTGTGCTTTGGCAACCTGTTTAGCTGAAATATCGCCACTCAGCGGTTGAAGAATAGCCGCAACCGCGCCAATGGTAAGCGCAATCTTCAGTGCGCGTGTATGTATTTCATGATCTTTGTGTCGCAAGAGCAAATAGGCATGAATACCCGCCACCGCAAAGCAGGTAGCTACGAATGCCGCAATAGACATATGCAACGCCTGCTGAAACCATGCATTGTTAAACATGGCAGCAACCGGATCAATATTGATGGCTTGTCCGTTTACCCAATCAAACCCGGCCGGACTGTTCATCCACGCGTTTGCTGAAATCACAAATATGCCGGACACCACGCCTGCAATGCCAACTACTAGTCCCGACATCAGGTGTACCCATTTATTGACGCGTTTCCAACCATACAAAAATACACCCAGCGCAATGGCTTCGAGGAAAAACGCGGTACCTTCCCACGAAAACGGCATACCGATAATGGGTCCGGCATGCTCCATAAATGTAGGCCATAGCAAACCCAACTCGAACGACAATACAGTGCCTGAAACGGCGCCTACTGCAAAAAATATGGCAACGCCTTTGGACCAGACCTTGGCCAGTTTCAAATACGATTTATTACCTGTTTTCAGCCATTTATACTCGGCAACAAACATAAGCCATGGCATTGCCATACCTATGCACGCAAAAACTATGTGAAAGATGAAAGATACTGCCATTTGATAGCGGGCAGCTAATAAAACATCCATTTTTGTGAGGTTTTTAGATTAATGTTATTTCAATAACACACAAAAAGGGGTTTTGTTGGAATTTCGGACAAGGGGGATTCTATTTTAACGTGAGTTCGATGTAAGAATGATAAGTTAAAATGATTAATAAAGGCCGGTCTGAATCAAATATCCAAATCATCATACGACTCCATCCGGAGTCGAGTAAGCATTAGTTCTTATTAATTCTATATACATTTGACTCCTCCGGAGTCCTCTATTTACTACTATCTGACGGACAATGGAAAATTCTATTAACCTCGGAGAGGTTACATGTTTATAGAATATGTTGACACAGGATAATATGCGCCGCGACGACAGTTGGTTGGTACTATTCAATCTTTTTCGGCGCAATTCAAAACAGAGCAATTGCTTAATTCAAGTTTTTGCAGGAAGTTCAGCTTAACTTAATCTGAAGTTTAAAAATATACCTTATGTCGAACTCACGTTATTTTAAACTATAAACTACCTCATCAATTATATCCGAAAGCAGCGGTTCATGTATGTGCGGTCAGGAGACCGCAACTTAGTGCGGCGATCCCGCAGGCGCGGGATTCGCCGAGCAGCTTCGTAGCTTAAGTCTGCAAGGCTAGATATTATTCCTCCAAACTATTTAACGCATCCAAACTAACAAAAACTTATATGGTTATTTATTCATCAATCCCCCTGCCCCCTTCGCCAAGGGGGGAAAGCAGCGTGCCAGGGATCTTAATAGATATTTAATTCAACCCTTATTCGCATTACATATACAATAATAATAAAATTTAGTCGCAGTTTCCATCTTATTCTCTTTCCAATTCTGCAATTTCTGCAATTTCATTATTCAGTTTCCGAAATTGCTCATAAATTGAGTATTTAAAGGTAAAATACATAGAAGAAAGAAAAACAAAGACTATTAATATAAGCATGACGATAGACTCGACATTATAAACCGGTCCATGACTGGGAATAAATATAAAGAACGCTCCCACCATAGCAATAGGCGCAACGATATATCGAATCCGGGTTATTTTGATCTTGTATTTTTCCAATTCGGCAACGTTTTTCCTGATGGATAAAACAGTTTGAGAAAAATCGATTTTGCGTACCAAAAAGAAGTATTTCAAATCCCATATATACCCAACAATTATGATGGGAATAATGATGGTTAACCCTAAATAAAATTTAACTGTTAAATCAAATTTAACATCTAAAAAGCATAGCGACAAGAGAATTACAGGATAAAATACCTTCAATCCGGCTTTTATCTTAATCCAGTTTAGGCGCTTTTCGGGTTTCTGTATCAGCATTCTTTTGAGAATCTCCTTGTTTAATCGCGTATATTCTGATATTTTTTTATCGTATTGTTTCCAGATATTTTGCATTTCGTTCAGTTCCATCACGTTCAAAATTTAGTGTTCATTAATTGCTTAATTTGTTCCTTGATACGACCAATTCGAGTACTAACGTTGGTTTTGGAAATACCCATGATTTCTGATATTTCATCGTGCGAATTGCCGTCGAGATAGAGTAAAATGATGGCTTTATTGATTTCATTCAGCTCATCAATGCAGTTGTACAATAAGTCTAATTCTGATGTGTCTTCCTGTGGAAGATCAATAAGCCAGGGTAGGATTTCTTCTTTTTTGAAATCGTTGATGGAAGAAAACAAGGTATCTTTCTTCTTCTTTCGTTTATAATTCATCGACGTATTCAGGGCTACACGATACATCCAGGTGGAAATCTTTGCGTTTCCTTTGAACTTTGTAAACGATTTCCATAATTCGAGCGCAATATCGTTGAACAGATCTTCTCTATCCTGGAACGTTCTTGTATAAGCACGCGAAATTTTATATATAATCCCCGTATTTTCCTCGAAAACGCGAAGGAACTGTTCACTTAATTCTTCCTTAGTCATTTACTTCATGTTACTTGTTTTATGTAGGTATATCAATTAGTAACATGCCGTTTCAAAATATCACAAGAAAAAGGGAGTTTTTGGATGCGAAACTATGAAAGTTATGCTTTCAGCGGGTTATAGCGTTAATTCATCGTTACCTTCTCTCTTAGTCTGTCAACCAAAAGAATGAGGTTGGTATATTTTTTTGCTCCTAAAAGACTTATATCAAAGGGTTTCGATTCGTAAATGCTGTTGTTTTCAATTTTCTGGAAGGTTAATATCTTCCTGAATCCGAAGCGGTCTATCGTTATTTTGTAGTTATTGTATAGTTGTTTGTTTATAACAATTGTAGCGGAATATTTGTCAAAATTAAACATCGAGAGCAGCCTTAATCCATTCATTTTATTCGAATTAAACGTTTTTATAACAATCTGGCCAGTTGAAAAAACAGCCTCGAAGTATGCAGGTTTGATTAAATAATGAAAAGCTGCCAATAAACTAAGGATAATTGGCCCTATTATAACATAATCTCTAGCCCATTGTATCAATTGCTTATCTGAACTTATAAAACCCCACGAAAAAATAGCAACATAGGATATCATGAAATGGATAAATCCAATGGTAACCCATAGATAAACGATAAAGCCTCTTCTATTATCAATTTTGTTAATCATGTCGTTAAATCTAATATAATAGTCTCCAATCTGCCTATTCGTGTTTGCTAAATCATTTCTTATCCACAATCGCTTGTAGTTCTTTCTCCAACTTCTTATCAATCATCTGTTCCAATAAATCGCTGGAGAAGTTATATTTC
>DATALJ010000147.1:0-1948 GCA_036261135.1 Bacteroidales bacterium | reverse complement strand
TAAACGCAAACTCATCGTGATCCACACCATTGGAAGCCATTGGTGGTATAACGATCATTTTACCGACAACTTTGCCGTATTCAAACCTATTTTGGATTCCGACGTTTACCTAGCGAGTAATATCGCACGCTTTATTTTGTGAAGCTGTTTTTATCCTGCCAATGCTTAAAATACTAGCGAAAAGAAATTCTGTTCGCCATCGCATCTCCTTGTTTTGAAGAATATTTCTATAAACCGATGGATAATTTCTGATATACTTTTCCGAAAACCAAAAGAAGCATGCCGGATAGTGTTCGGGACCATTATCCTGAGCATGAAGCCACATATCGTTCTCTCCGAGCGATTCGCCGTGATCGGACAAGTAGATCATACAGGAATTAAGCGGTTGTATGCTCCTGATAATTTCATTCAGAAAATAATCGGTATACACGAGCGTATTATCGTACGAATTGATAATTTGTTCCTTCTTTGAAGGCGATAGAACCTTGGAATCCAAAATAGGTTTGAATACGGCAAAGTTGTCGGTAAAATGATCGTTATACCACCAATGGCTTCCAATGGTGTGGATCACGATGAGTTTGCGTTTATTCTCATGTTCCAAACCCATTCTTAGATATTTCAGATTATCTGTGTCGAGCCATTTTTTGTTAAAAAGGTAAACCGATTTGCCCGGGTTTACATACCACAGCGTTTGCGCTTCCTTCACAAACGAAATATAGCTGGCGGCCGGCTCCTGGTTGGCGATCCAAAAAGAAGAAAAGCCACACCTGTTAAATATGCTTATAAACGACTGTTCCTGTTTTGCAGGACAATGGTTTACGCTATCGCTCCGGGTAAGTATATGCGGCACACTTGAATTGGTATGCGTCCATTCCGAATAGATGTTTCTGTAACTGACTACATTTTGCTTAGCAAGCAACCGGTTTGTAGGCCGGCTGTATCCATTCAAACTTGCGTGATCCGACCGGTAAGCTTCGCCTATCACAAGAATTACCGTGAGCGAATCCGAATCTGTAACAGCATCTGTTCCTACGGGAATCCTGCGCTTCGAAACATCTTCCTGCTGAAGAAAATATTGTTTTCCTACATAATAGAGACTAAAGGGCAAACGCTGCACAACGGTATTAAACCTCATCTTGTTTATACCGTACACTCCTCCGACAAGAATAACTACCATCAGAACTTCGAACCTCCTCCACCGAAAACTTACTTTTTTAAATCGGAACCAAACTGCTAAAAGAGCAATGAAAAGAACTGCAAAAACAAACAAAAGTAAAGGCCAGGTAAATAGATCAGCCGACGTACGTATATCGTTGTGAAGGGCGGCATCAATCACCGAAGTGGTGAGGGTCAGGTTCTGAGAATATACAAAGAACGAAATAAATGCAAGTGCCAGCACGAAGACAGGAAAAACAACTGCAAACAAATACCTGGAAAGAGAAATAAGATAGTTCAAAACAAAGATGCCTGCCAATACAACTAAAAAATGAAATATATTCAATAGAATTTCTCCTGCTCCTGCCATAGGAACATGAATATAATTTGACAGCGTAAAGGCAAACCCTACAAAAAGCGATATGCAAAGCACAAAACAGCAATATTGTACATTAAGAATTTTGATCATATCGCGCGAAGCAGGTTTACTATTGAACTTCAACGTTCCGACCAAAGATATCGATATTTTTATAAACAGACGAAACAACTTCGAAGCAGGAGTCTCCCTAGCTCCAGAAAGCATTCGGACACTGTTTTTGCTTTGGAAATACGTTTTTATCTATCTGCCTTTCTTTGAAACATCTTTTTAACTTTACTCCACATCGACTTTTTCTCCGAAGAACCGTTCTGGTCGCCAATGAGGTAAGCGTAAGGATAAAGCCCTTCCACATTGTCGAAAACTATTTTTAACATCCCGAGAAGGGGCAAAAAAAGAATTATCCCGGCAATTCCC
>DATALJ010000146.1:0-1697 GCA_036261135.1 Bacteroidales bacterium | reverse complement strand
TACGCCTGCAAAAAGCCATTTCCACCATTTTACTCTTTAAAAAGATGGGGAAAGCGTTAAACTGGTATAAGGAGAAGTTGTAGTAGTTAGTAGTTAGACTAACAGCCTTTTGATACTCAATACTCGATACCTGATACTGATTTTGTTTAATAAAAATTTAAAAAGAAAAAAAATGGAACTACATATTATCCAAGGAAGCTGGGAACAGCTTAAGAATAAGCTAAAGATGGATTATCCCCAATTAACTGAGAAGGACCTTGAATATAAAGAAAACATGGAAGAAGATATGTTGAGGATGATCGAATACAAACTGGGTAAAACAAGGGAGGAAATGCGCGAAATCATTAATGCCTATACATTGATGTCGCAATAAAGGTTCTCCCCAAAATGTTCGGTAATGTCTATTTATGGTATTAAAGTACTCCTTCCATGACGAACCTTTAACTCTGCTTTAGGCATGCTGGACTCGAAGCATGGTCTATCAGCATGGTTACTTCAGAAAGAAATTTTACGGACGGATCTGAAGCTGGGCGCGTTGTACCGTTAATTGTAATTAATGAATAAAAATAAATGAAACCTTTATCACCCAAAGTAGCCGTTGTAGGCGCCGGAAATGTTGGCAGCACCTATGCTTTTTCGCTTATGACCAGCGGACTGGCCAGAGAAATTGTACTTATTGACAAGAATGAAGCGCTTGCCCGGGGCGAATGCATGGACTTAAACCATGGTATAAGCCTGACACATCCAACAAAAATATACGCCGCAGGCTTCGATGGCTGCCGTGATGCCGACATTATTGTAATAACTGCCGGGGCTAGTCAGTCGCCTGGTCAAAGCCGGCTGGATCTGGTAAACAAAAACGTGGAAGTATTTAAGGAAATTATCCCGGCTATTGTCCGGTATGCCGGAAATGCAATTCTCATTGTAGTCACTAATCCGGTTGATATACTTACCTATGTCACCCTCAAGTTGTCAGGGTTTGACACCAATCGGGTGATTGGATCAGGCACCGTGCTGGATACTGCACGTCTCAAATACATGATTAGCGAATACAGCAAAGTAGACACCGGCAACATACATGCCTACATCATCGGGGAACATGGAGATACCGAATTGCCTGTATGGAGCAATGCGACCATTGCCGGTATGCCTTTGGAAACCTATTGTTCTGTGTATGCCCATCGAAAAAATGTAAAAAAGGAGTTATCAGAAATATTTGAAAATGTAAAAAAATCAGCTTATCAGGTTATCGAAGCCAAAGGCGCCACCAATTACTCCGTAGCATTGGCATTGATTAAGATAACCCGCTCCATATTAAGAAACGAGAATTCCATTTTACCGGTTTCTACTTTAATTCAAAACTATTACGGAGTAAACAATGTTTGCTTAAGCATTCCTTCGCATGTAAATAAGGACGGCATAACCCAAATTCTGAGGCTGGAACTTTCGGAAACCGAGCAGCAATTATTCAAACATTCAGCAGAAACCCTCCTGGCTATTCAAAAATCCATCCACTTAGAATGAATCCTGCCTCCTTTAGTACTCCCAAATCGGTTGCCTTAATTGTTGCCCATCCCGATGACGAAATCTTATGGGCTGGTGGAACCATTCTGGGCCATCCTTCCTGGAAGTGCGTTATTGTTTGTCTTTGCCGGAAGAACGACCCTGACCGCGCTTTGAAATTCCATGAATCCATG
>DATALJ010000144.1:0-20570 GCA_036261135.1 Bacteroidales bacterium | reverse complement strand
ATCGCCGCTTCCGTACCAGATTTTGCCACCTCCAAAGAGGTTCTGAACTACGAAAGCAGGATATTTTTGAGGCGTACTCCTTTGTTTTATCTGGGTTTGAGAGCCAACCATAAATTTTTCGTGCTGAAGGCCTTTGCTTTTTTGATATGCAATAAATTGCCGGTAGTTATCCAGTGATTGCATCTCAGATGGATATTTCTCCCTGAATGATTGAGAGAAAAGGCTTATCGGTTCATCGAAGCCCCGGTCGATAAGCGTGTGGATGGGCAGAATAGAACCAACTTCGGTAATCCCTGTGAGCAGATAGCCATTAGGAGAAAGTTTTCTGGAGGAATCGGCCTCGCCAAAATGATCGTCGTGGTAGTGGGTTATCAGCGCATAATCAATACCCTGCTTTGCCAGTGGGTAAACAGAAAGGATATAGTCAGCAATCCATTGGGGTGCAGTTTTGGTGTTGTTAGGGCGTATAGGGCAGTTTCTGTCGGACATTACCCTGGGTTGAAGTGCAGACATATCGCCAGCATCAATAAGCAAGGTAGTGCCATCTGGAAAAATACAGAAAATACTGTTTCCTCTTCCTGTACTTATGTGGTGTATTTCTAACCATCCGGGTTTCCACGGATCAAGTTGTTTTCTTTCCTCTGCAGCAACAGATTGTATAAAGGAAAGGGCTAAAAACAAGAGTAATTCTATTTTTCTCATAGATGTAAATTCAACAAACACCAGTTAAAGCGAAAGTTACGAATAATTATTAAAAACGATGAAAGTATAAACCTGAATGATGCGATGAAGGGCTTTCGCTTACTGGTGTTTGGAATGTTTTAATACTATTTACCTAATACTGGCAAAATTGCGTCGCCAGGTGTTTGCACGTTGGTGTAGGCTAAACCAAGCAGCTTGGCTATTGTTTGAGCATATTGCTTGTTATAGTACTGGCCACTGGTGCTTTCTCCTTTGGCAGGTGTATCAGGTCCAATAACAGCAAACCAGGTTTCGTCGGAATGGGGTGTTTTTGTACCATGGCTTTTCCAGCCTTCAGGATCAGCACCTCTGCCATGGTCAACGGTAATAAGAAGTGTAGTCTTATCCTTGTAATGCGAATTGCTCTGTACCCAGCTCCAGATTTGCTTTATGAAGTCGTCGGTATACCTTGCAGAGTTCATGTAATAATCGTACGAGCCATGGTGCGCGAAATCGTCGGTTTCATCGAAAGAGATATGGAGAACGCGTGGTTTTTTGGCTTTCAGATATTCAAACCCCATGTTAAAGGTAGCAGCATCCAGTCGAATGCCAAAGAATACATCGGGTAACCTGCTCTGCATTTCGTTAAGGAGCTCTATTTTAGGGCCGAATTCTTTCCCACTAAGCGATTCGAAGGCTGCATTAACATAAACGTTGCTTCGCTGTTCATTTACAATATCGTTTAGTGTTCCCCATGAGGCAAATACCGCCACTTTCCCTTCGAAATCTTTTTGTTTATTTATAAACTCGAGTACGGTAGTATTAGGGTTTGGGCCGAGGTCATTGCTGTTTACCCTTTCGTCTGCAATGCCACAAAGGATTTCGCTATATCCTGGATATGAAAACCAATACGGGTTTGCTACATTTACAAGACTACCCCTGTTGCGGTTCCCGTAAATCTGTCCTTTTTTTGCTACGGTGCCCCAAACAAAAGGCATTAGCATTTCTCGACGTTTGTTTGCATCGGCATTCCAAAACTTTCTGGTGAGATCTTCCGGCTTTTTGGTGTATGTTTTATTGTTGAGCAGCGCTGTGTCAGCACCGTTAAATACTTCTTGCCAGCGAAGTCCGTCAATGGTAATAAGAATGACGTTCTTTGTTTTGGTTTGCGATTGGAGTGAGCTTGATCCGATAAAAAGGATCAACAATAAGAATGAAAGGAATTTCATAGTATTTTGGGTTTAAGAATTTGAATAAATTGTTTTTGCTTCGTAGGGGCGTAGTCAGAGACTACGCCCAGCGTACAGGTATTGTCATTCCGGCGAAGGCTGGAATCCTTTTACTACGAATCCTATACGGATTCCGGCCTTCGCCGGAATGACAAACGTGATAAAAACTGTACTTGCATTATTTTACATCCCACCAAACACGGGTGTTCAAATCATCTGGACCCTGTGCCTCAACTGCTTTGTTGCGGTTTTCCTCATTAAGGGATTGCTCACTTAAAGGGTATACATAGCGTACGGGAACTTTGTTGCTATTCAGGTTTGCGGGTCCAGGTTTTAGGGTTGGTATGCCAGTGCGGCGCCAGTCAATCCAAGCTTCAATACCATTAAAGAAAAATGCAATCCACTTCTGAAGACCAATCTGCTCCAATGCTTTAGTATTATCAAAAGCAACATTGGGGGAGGAGAGGTAATCGGCAGGCATTTCTGTTGCAAACAAGGAGAATCCGGCTTTAATTCCTTCTTCGTAATAAGACTGGGCATTGCCGCTGATCAAACCCTTCTGAGCCGCCTCGGCCAGTGTAAATTGTAGTTCTGCAAAAGTCATGATGTTACCTTTAGCTACGGAAATGCCTATATCGGTTATGGCATCTTCGAAGAATACCTTTCCCACGCGGGATATAAATTGGGCACCACCTCCGTAAGTGAGGGCGTTTACATCGTCGAGACCATTGGGGATACCTGCATATACCTGCTGGGCTTCGCCAAGATTTTCGGTGGATGCTGTTGGCCTTGCAAATACTTTTATTCTTGGATCGTTAAGCCACAACAAAGTATCGCCAAGGTGTTTACTTAAGCGGAATTCGTCAAATGATCCTACGCGTGTGGTATGCAGAGGAAACTGATTGGGAAATACCTTGGTGTAAATTAGTTGTGCATTGTCTGCATTGCCTGCAAATATTGGGTTAGCAGCAGGGTTTTCAACTATTTGTTTCATTTCGGCGCCTACATCCTTGCGGTCGCTTATCCGCATCAGGTAGCGCAAGCGCAATGAGTTGGCGAATTTCTTCCAACTGGCTAATTTGCCGCCATAAAGAATATCGCCAGAAACGGTCTCATTGGTTGTTCCTATAATGTCGTTCGCTGTTTTAAGGTCTGCAAGTATCCCATTATAGATAGCCTCCTGCGAGTCGTAAACAGGGAAGTAGTTTTCTTCTTTCCCCTTAATGGCTTCGGAGTAAGGAATGTTACCATACAGGTCCGTAAGCATAGCAAACATCCACGATTTAAGGATAAGACCTACCGCTTCGTAGTTTTTTTGGCCTTTATCGCGGCTTAAAAGCAGAATATTGTTTACATCGCGAAGCGAGCTGTAAAATGTGTTCCACATCCCATCGCGTACGCCCCATCCATAACGGTCCTCGTTTACGAACTGTATTTTTGCTGTGTGTTGCACCACAATATTCCCGATGGACCAGTTTTCGCCCATGGTCTGGTTAACGGTTTCGCGAATTACATTAGGTAACAGCAGGTCTGGTGTAACATCCAGCGGAACGTTTGGGTTTACATTGACATCTTCAAGATTTTTTTCGCACGAACTAAGAAATAGAAGTGCAAAAAGGAAAGGTATAATTAAGTATTTCATTTTAAATCGATTTTTTATTTATAATTTAAGGCTTATTGAGAATCCGTAAGTGCGGGACGATGGCATTGACATGGCTTCTACACCGGGAACAATTGTTCCACCTGATAATCCTGATGTTTCAGGATCGATATGAGGTACATCGGTCCACAGGTAAAGGTTACGACCAACCAATGATATATTTACATCGCGGAACGGCATTTTGCCAAACACTTTGTTGGGTATGGTATAACCAATCTTTATTTCGCGTAGTTTCACGAAAGATGCATCGAACACAGCGCCCTCGAGCAAAGATCTTCCATTGGTAAATGCCGTGTGCCATTCGCGGGCTGAGACTTTGGTGGTATTAGGAGCATATCCGGTAACATTTCCGTTGCCATCGGTAATTTCAACCACGCCTTTACCAATTACGCCGTTGCCTTCTTTGGTAAGGTCGTATCCATTTGCTCTCCCTTCGAGCGTTTCAATAAGCTGACCGCCTTCGCGACCAACAACCATGGTGTGTGAGTATACACTACCACCGTGTCGGATATCAAACAGAACGTTCATGCTAAGGTTTTTGTAACGGAAAGTATTATTGATTCCACCCAGCCAGTCGGGGTTGTAGTTGCCAAGAAGAACTTTCTCAGAAGTTTGTTTGGGCCGTCCGTTTGTATCATAAATAATTTCTCCGTCAGGATTCCGTTTGAAGCCATAACCGTACATATCGCCCATACTACCACCTTCGCGGGCTTCGATAGTGACATATTTTGAAGCCATTACGTAGGTTTTAATTTCATTGCTAAATTCTATGATCTTCGAGCTGTTTTTAGACCAGTTGATGTCGATGTCCCACTGAAAATTTGAGAATTGCAGCGGAACAAGGTTTAGCGAAAGCTCTATACCACTGTTTCTGATCTTACCTGCATTGAGTACTTTGGCAGAATAGCCGGAAGAGATCGTTAGGGGAACTTGCAATATCTGGTTTTTACTTATGGTATAATAATAGGAAGCGCTCAGTCCTATACGGTTTTTCAGAAATCTAAGGTCGATACCGGCTTCGGTAGATGTACTGATTTCCGGCTTTAGGTTGGGGTTGGTAAGAACAGGCGATTCGGAGTAAGTAAAAGCATCGCCAAATGAACCTGCCGAATTATAGGACTGAATCAGTTGATAAGGATCTGTATCGTTGCCTACCTGGGCAATACCTGCGCGGACTTTGGCGGACGATAGCCATTTAGGCATGGTCAATGCTTCGGATATGATCAAGCTTGACGAAACCGAAGGGTAGAAATACGAGTTATTTCCTTTTGGTAGGGTGCTCGACCAGTCGTTGCGCGCAGTAATATCAATGAACCACAGATCGTTGAAGGCAAATTGTGCGGAACTAAATACACTATTGATCTGCTTTTCGGTATTGTTTTGTCCGTATGCCAGAGCCACCCTGGAGTTATTTAGTGAGTATACGCCAGGTACCAGTAATTGTGGGGCCATTACGTCCAGGTATTTATTTTGCTGATTCATAGCGTTGGCTCCGGCAATAAGGTTGAAGTTCCATTTCGCACTGAGCAGTTTATTTATACCCAGAAGTACGTCGAAGTTGTTTTCCTGGAAGGTGATTTTTTCTTCCCTATACGAGCCATATTTAAAACGTTGTGTACTAAAGGCGCGGCGACGGTCGCGTAAGTCGTTGCTGTAATCGGTACCTGCACGGAGTTGTAGATACAGCCAATCGGTGAAATCGTATTTAATGCTTACATTACCATAGATCCTGTTTAGCTTTTGTCCGTTGGTGTTCTCGTAGAGCTGGAAGTAAGGGTTATCATGGTAATTATAATTGAAATTGAACTGCTGTGTACCTTCCAATCCTCGTTGCCAGTAATCCTTGAGCGAATTCATATCAATACCCCTATCGAGCCAGCAATTCAAAAGATACATGATATTTTCGGTACCATAGCTGAGATTGGGGCGGTTGTCGCTGTTAAGATCGATATAGTTGAATGTAACCTTAGAACTTAGCCTTTTGGAGAAGTTATAACCTCCATTGAAGGCAATTATATTCTTGTTTAGGCCGGTATTTGGGACTGTTCCTTTTTCGTCGGAACGGGTATAGGATACACGGAAGTTGCCCAGATCATTGGCACCATCAAAGGCAATGGAATGGGTGCGAATATAACCTGTTTCGAAGAAGTCTTTAATGTTATCGGGGTTTGCATCCCAAGGAGTAGCAGTTATTGTACTTCCAGCTGCCCCTGGCGATTTTATATCGCCGCCACGATAGCCTGCAACGCTGCGGGGAGAATCGAACTGAGGAATAACAAGCATTTGGCCCACTGTTTGCGGTATACCAAACATTTTACCTTCATTATCAAGGTCCGAAGCCTGAACGGTGTGATTTAATTCGGGACCCCAGCTTTCGTCGGTACCATCGCGCAGTCCACCTCCGTTTCCATCGAGAAACGTGAATTTGCCATCAACACCTTGTCCGTATTTATTTTGGTAGTCGGGTAACCTTAATACCGATTCGAACATGTTGGACGATGAAATGCTAACACCAATCGTTTTTTTGCGTTGTCCGCTTTTGGTAGTGATTACAATTACACCGTTTGCTGCACGCGAACCGTACAATGCCGCAGCATTAGCGCCTTTTAATACGGTCATCGATTCAATATCTTCCGGGTTGATCATTCCGGCAGGGTTTCCATAATCCACTTCAAGGTTGTTGCGGCCTGACGAACCATTGAATTCGTTGCTCACCGGAACCCCGTCGACAACAAATAATGGTTGGTTTTTATTCATGTTCAGCGAACGTTCGCCACGGATTGTAATACGTGAGGAACTCCCAACGCCGCTAGGCGTTCCTACAATAGTAACACCTGCAACTTTAGCGTTCAATGAATTGATAACGTTGGATTCGCGGGCTTTCGACATATCGTCTCCTGCAATTTCCTGCACTGAGTAGCCCAACGATTTTGTTTTCCTTTCAACGCCAAGCGCTGTAATTACAACTTCTTTCAGTTCTTGTTTCGAATCTTTAAGTGTTACATCAATAACAGATTGAGAGGTTACACGAATCTCCTGTGGTTCGTAACCTACATAAGAAAAAACGAGTACATTACCGCTGGTGGCCGATACGGTGTAGCGTCCGTTAATATCAGTAACCGAACCTGATGTGGTTCCTTTAATGGTAATATTTACTCCGGGTAAGGTAGACCCGTCAGGGGCTTTTACTGTCCCCATAATGGATAATTGTTGCGAAAAGGCAAGGTTTCCCCACAATAGCAGGAAGACCAAAAAAGTGGAAAATTTTTGCATAGGTTTTAATTTGAGATTTATTAGATTTTGGTATTTAAGAAATAGTCTAACGGGCGGGGTATCGGCATAACTTCCCCATCAGCCATAAGGCTTTAATGCAATGGTTATTGCGCTTAACGGGAAATGTGTGGTTTTGCTTATCAGATGTAATTTAGAATAACCCGTTGGGTAAATAATTCGATAAGTGCACTGGGCTCTTCAGATGATTTTATTTCTTTTTCAAAATCTTCTGTATCATCATTTACAATGTTTATAGCAATATCGAGCACTTTATCATACAGTTTTCTTGCTGTTTCAATGTCTATGGTATTACTCTTTATGTCTTTTTTTAATTGTTTTTCAATTTTTTTAACGCTGGAGTATACCAAGGGCTTGCGTATTGAGATTTTCATCGTTGGGTTTCCAGGAGAAACAGGTGTTTTGACAGTGTATACATCGCTAAACAGTTGCATCTTCCGGGCAATACTTTCACCGAGGAAATGTTCATCTATAACCTGTATGTCGTATTTCTCCAATTTATCGTTTTGCGAAAAAGCGTAAAACTTGAATGTTTTCTTGCTTTCAGCTTCAAGTGACAGATTTTCTGCTGGTTTGGCGATATGGGTTACCATAACCAGATCCTGTGCATTCATGCTAATCCCTCCAAATAGTGACAGCACAAGGGCTAAATTAATCATACGTGTTTTCATCTTTTTTTCTTCTTTGTTCAGTGTAAAATTAGGGAGTCAATATTATTGACTGGTTAAACCTATCTTATGTTGATGTTAAGTTTTTTTGTATTGACTTACATTGGTTTACAAATAGTAAACGTTAAAAGAAAATTTGCTTGATAGCATGGAGTAAGTTTTTAATGTCTTCGTTGTAGACTTCGCCAATGTTCCCGATGCGAAAGGTTTCTATTTCTGAGACTTTCCCAGGATATATAACAAATCCTTTCTCTTTAAGACGATGGTAGAACGTATTGAAATTGTAATTGGGCCAGTCGGGCGCAAAAAACGAGGTAATGATTGGCGATTGTACCATGTCGGGCAAAAGGGCCGTGAACCCCAGATTACGCATGCCATTTACCAATAGGCGCTGGCTTGTTGCATATCGAATAAAGCGGTTTTCGATGCCACCCTCGGCATCCAACTCGTCCAGAGCTTGTGCAAAAGCTCTTACTACATGGGTTGGTGAGGTAAAACGCCATTTCCCGTTGCCTTTTTCCATGCTTTCCCATTGGTCAAACAAATCCAGAGCGAGCGAACGGGCTATTTCTTTGCATTTCTGTAATTCTTCCCGGCGGGCTATTATAAACCCAAATCCCGGAACGCCCTGAATACACTTATTAGCTGAACTAATGATGAAATCGATACCCCATTCCTCTACTTCAATAGGAATGCCGCCAAAGCTGCTCATAGCATCAACAATCATTGTTTTATCGTATGATTTCGCCAGTGCAGCTATTTCTTCTATCGGATTCAATATTCCGGTGGTTGTTTCGCAGTGTACCACGGCAATATGGGTTATATCCTTTTCCTTCTGAAGTATGGTTTCAATTTTACTAAGGTTGGGTCGTTGTATTTCGGGGTTTTCCAGCAAAGTGTGTTTAATCCTGAGTTTATCAGCTATTTGAGCAATGCGTTTACCATAAGCCCCATTGCTGATTACAAGCAGATGCCCATTGTGAGGTACGGAAGACCCAATAACCGATTCGACACTAAAGGTGCCGCTACCCTGCATGAGAACTGTTGTGTAATTTTCGGGCGAAGCCTCTGCCAGTACTAACAGTCGGTTGCGGATGCTCTGAACAATGTTCAGGTTGTAATCGTCGTCCCAGGTACACCAATCTCTCAGCATAGCAGCCTTAACTGTTTTGCTTGTCGACAGCGGCCCGGGGGTTAAAAGCAAATAAGGGTTTTCGGGTAAGTTGTTTGTGTTCATAAGTTTTTGAATATGTATGACTATAGAATTTTTTAGCGAAGTACACTATAGAGGCCGTAATAAGCAGAATGCCTATCAGGGATAACCAGATTCCTGATTCTACAAAAAAATCGTTCCAGCTTAACGATGGAGATGCAAAGTTTTTGAGAAACACGACTCCCAAACTCCCCAGGTAGCCAAATGCGTCGGAAACATACATAATGAAGCCTATGTTTCCGGCTACTTTGAATGCAGATATTAATCGTTCATAAAGAAATGCGTTAAAGGGGACATAGCCCAAATAAAGTCCGGTTCCTGTTGCAACCATCCAGGTGGTCCCGTCTATCAAATGGTTCTGGTACAATAAAGCAGCGGTAAGAACCAGGCAAAAGCCGGCAGCTATAAGGTAGAGTATGACTTGCAATGCTTTGTAGTTGTCCTTAATAAACACCACCATAGCAAGAGCGGCCAATGTTAGGGCGGCTACAGGGATTTCGGACTGAGTGAAAATGGCCGGGTTGTTGGAATATCCAATGGCTTTCCATAGTTCGACGGCATAATTATCGCGCAATTCGCGGAAGATGGTTAGAAAAACATACGTGGTTACAAGGAGAATGATACCTGGAAGAAATGCAGCTACGAAGGCCTTCCTGCTCACTTTGTCCATCGGTTTTCGTTTGGTGCGGGTTTGCTCGTCCATTAAAGTTGGTGGGGGTATACAATCAAGGAAATATAAGGATATGATTAAGGGAGTAATGAAGATTAACCCGGTAACAAAGGGCATGGCGAATTCGCTAACATCGAGGTATTGCATTACTATCGCTCCGACTGACTTTACTACTCCCGAAGCAATAATAAAGCTGGCACTTAGCGCAGCGCCTAGTACTTCAGTTACCTGCCTGCCTTCGAGATAGCTAAACACGATCCCCCAAATGATTCCCAGTGGCAGCCCATTGAAAAACATACATATAAAATTGTATGGAGGATGGATTATATAAAAGAAGTACAAGGCCAGTTCGGCAAAACCAACAAGCAATACAACGGACAGCGCTCGCTGACCTGACTTTAGCTCGGCAATATAACTGATTCCGATGAACTTACTTAATGTATAGCCCAATACCTGAGCGGTAATAAGCCATATTTTATAGTCGACCCCAGCCATTGTAAATCCTTCGAAGTCGCTTACTGTAAATGGCTTCCGAAAGGCATACATACACGAGTAGGTAAGAAAAGCCGCTGAAGAGGCATATAGTATCAGAAACCATCTGTTTTGCTTGGCTATGAATTCTCGTATCTGTTCTTTATTTGGTTTCATTGCGGTGTAGTTGATTTGTAAAAGCGTTCTCCAGTATATTCAATGCCTCCTCAAGCTCTTTCATTGTGATAATGAGCGGGGGCGCAAGGGTTATTACATTACCTTTGGATACTTTAAAACTTAACCCATTCTCCAGGCACTGATACATTATGTATTCAGCCTCCGCATAAGCTCTTTCCTTCGTATTTCTGTCAGTAACAAGTTCAATTGCCCATAGAAGCCCAATACCGCGAATGTCTCCAATAATGGGGAATCGCTCTTTCATTGCTGCCAGCCTTTTGTATATGTAGGTTTCTTTTGTTTGAGACTGTTGTAGAAGGTTTTCTTTCTCCATAAAATTTAAAACTGCCAGGGCTGCGGCGCTGCCAACAGGCGATTTTTCGTGGGTGAAATGTCCAATGGAATGTTCGATAGCCACGTTGTAAGAATCCTTAGTTATCAGGGCTGCCATGGGAATGATACCTCCGCCAAGCCCTTTGCCTATAGTCACCATATCGGGTACAATGCCGAAATGCTCGAATGCGAACATTTTGCCAGTCCGGCCGAGCCATATTGGAATTTCGTCGAGAATAAGCAATACCCCAAACTCGTTGCACAAGGCGCGTACTTGTTGCCAAAAGCTTATTGGAGGAACCTGCACATCGGTATTGCGGATAGTCTCTGCAATAAAAGCCCCTATGTCACCTTCTGTTTCAAAAACATAACGGATGTAACGAACCAACGCTTCCTGGTTGCTGTCGTTTTCCCACAAAGGTCGGTAGGTGTCAACTGCGGGCACATGCTCTACCCCCGGTAATAGCGGACCTATGTTTTTGCGAAATCCGCTTTCGCCGCTTGCCGAAATGGTATCGAGCCCTGCACCATGGAACGAACCCCACATGGATAGCACTTTATGTTTGCCGGTTACGATGCGGGCCAGTTTGAGTGCCATTGAATTTGCTTCAGCTCCGCCGGGAGCGAATAAAACTCGGTTTAAATCAGGGGGAGCCAATGCTGACAAACGGTTGGCCAGATTAATCGCCTTTATGTTTGTGTATCGGCGGGGAGAGAAGGATAATTCATCCAGTTGCTTTTTTATGGCATCTATTACATAAGGGTTTTTGTGTCCCACCTGGTGCAGGTTATTGCCATGAAAATCGAAAATTTTTCTTCCGTTATGGTTAATGATATAAACTCCTTCGCAGCCGGTAAGTACATCTAAACAGGGTGTAGACAACGATTGATGGAGAAAAATCCTGCTATCTTTTGCAAGTATTTCGCTTGTTTCTGAAGAAAGGCTGCCGTGCCACCTTGTACGTGCTTCGGTAAGGTTAATATCTCCTTCGGCTTTTAATTGATGATTGGTCATGTTTACTTATATTAAACAAAAAAATGTTTTGTACAAAGAAACAGCCTACATGTAAGAACAATATTAAACCTGGTTTAAGTTAAGGTTAAATCGGCAGAACGTCGCTTGTGTGTATTGTTTTTAGGTTTACTTTTGCTTCCGAAATAAATGTATTATGTTTACTATATGTAAACTTATGAACTATGAATCAATACGACATTAGCTTTGTTGGGCCACACGCCAAGCAAATAAGAATAGCAAAGAATGTTAAACTTACGGATGCCGCAACAAATGCCGGTATCAGTAAAGGATTATTATCGCGAATAGAGAATGGAAGGGTTTCGCCTTCTCTGCCGGTTTTATTCTCGCTGATAAGCGCACTTAACGAAACTCCTGCAACTTTTTTCGCCGATATGAAGCCGGCTTCTGATAAGCCTTTTTATATTTTAAAGCGGGAAGAGGAATATCAGGAAGTTATTAAAGAAGATTCTACTGGCTTTCATTATTTTTCGATATTGAGCCATACGTTCTCGGATATTTCTTTTAATGCGACATTTTTGAAGCTTGATCCCCAGGCCAGGAGGGAACCCGTTACCACGGAAGGCATGGAGTTTATTTACTTGATACAGGGCGAAATAGTATATAATATCGCTAACGAAGCATTTACAATGCACCAGGGCGACTCGCTTTTTTTCGATGGCCGTATTCCTCACCTTAAAATCAACAACACGTCGGAAACAGCTAAAATACTAGTGATTTACTTTCTTTTTAATAAATAACAATATGGCTAAAATTGACATGGTAGTGCTGGATATGGCCGGAACTACAGTACAGGATAACAACGAGGTTGAAAACTGCTTCTGGGAAGCAGCACAGCGCTCTGGTATAGAAACTACGCGCGAAAAGATTATTTCGATGATGGGATGGTCCAAGCGACTGGTGTTTGAGACCCTTTGGAAAGAGCAATTACCGCGTGCCGAGGATGCACTGATACAATCTCAGGCCGATCACTCGTTTTCTCTTTTTAAAGATGTGCTGGAGCACCATTACATTACCCAGGATGTAATGCCTACTGAGGGCTGCCTTGAACTGTTCAATTTTCTTCACAAAAACCAAATTAAGATTGCTTTAACTACTGGATTTTACAGGGAAGTAACAGATATAATTCTCCGCAGGTTGGGCTGGGATTCCGGATTGGACATTCTCTATAAGGGAAATGGCCTAGTCAATGCTTCGGTTACCAGCGATCAGGTTACACTGGGCAGGCCTTCGCCATATATGATTTTCCGGTCAATGGAATTATGCGGAGTTACTGACGTTCGCCGGGTAATCAAAATCGGCGATACCCCGTCGGACCTGGCTGAGGGTAAAAATGCCGGATGTCTTTCGCTGGGCATAACCAATGGAACACATACCAGGGAACAACTTTCTCAGTACGAAAACAACGGTTTAATGGACAATTTGGATAGGTTTAGGGCGTTTTTGAGCGAGTTTGTTTAAGTGTAAAAGGATAACTGGTTACTTAACATAAACTTAATACAAGTAATTTTCAATTCTATAATTAGTGGCGTAAATTTATATTAAATGTAAAACCATTAATTATGAAGAATATATTAGTTCCAACCAATCTTTCTCATAATTCGGACAATGTGCTGAAGTGTGCCATTCATTTAGGCATTAACGGGGGCTATAAATTGTTTTTTTACATTGCAAACATCAATAACCCCGTTCTTACCAAAGAATACGCATTAAAACACATAGCCAATATATTTAAAGCACTAAATCTCGATCCTGCGCATGTACAAACCGAATTGATCGTCGAGGATACTTTTTTCTCGAACACGCAAATCAAGAGTATTATTGATAAATTCAGTATCAACCTTGTTCTTCTTGAAACGCATCCGAAGGTTTATAAAAACACCTTCTTTGATACGCAGGTATTGGATCTGATTGATAACGCCCAGTGCCCGGTTTTATTGATTGCTCCTGACTGTAAGGATGTGAGCATTGAAAGAATTGGCTATGCAACAGAATTATATGACCTTTCAGCAAGATTGAACGAAATTATGCCATGGGTAAAAAAGCTTGGCGCAAGTGTTGAAGCTTTTCATGTATATCCGGTATATCCACAGAATGTTGATTTAAAGGAGTATAATGTTAAAGAAGCGTTATCACTTGTTCGGGAAGATAATGCGTACGAAAAGATTAACCTGTATTTCATTAAAACCGACCGCAATAACGAAATTGTTGAGGGCATAAGCGAATTCTTAAATATATATAAGCCCGATATGCTGGTTATGTACCATTCTCCAATGGGTATACTCGATAAATTACTCATGGATAGCGGAACAACGCTTTCGGTACTGAAAGTAAGCAGAATTCCGGTTCTTATTTTAAATCATAAAACAAAGGAAGTCTTGCCCTAATAGTTAAACCGTTCAGCAGGGCTTAATGCGTCGGTTTTCCGTGCCAGGTTATTTATTAGCTCCTTCGGAATGGCAGCTAAATCAAGTACCAAAAAGCCATCCAGCGAATTGTTGAATGCCGGGTCCACGTTAAACGCTGCAATTTTCCCTCCCATTTGCAAATATTTCTTGAGCAAAACAGGAATCCGGGTCGATGGTGTTTCAATGTCTTTAATTAAAAGTTCCAATTGGTTTATATCCAATAGTTCCTCGGTTAATAAGTTGGTTTCTATTCTGTTTAATACAGGTGCAAATGCTCTCTTGGGTTTTATAAATTTGGACAATTCCTGATCAAAGTAGTTATTCCGGATAAAATCGACCAGTAATTGTTTCGAAACCGAAGAGTAGCGGTCTGTAATACTTACCGCACCTATTAAATACCTGTATTCCTGATGCTTTTGGAGAAACAACATGATTCCTTTCCACAGCAGGTAGAGCGACATGGGCTTTCGCTGATATTCGCTTACAACAAATGAGCGCCCCAGTTCAACGGATTCGTACAATAAGGGCTTCAGTTTATCGTCCATCTTAAATAAACTCTTCGTGTAGAAGCCTTTTTTTCCGTATTGTTCCATTATTTCCTTTCCCAGTCCGGCACGGTAGCCACCCACAATTGCCTTGTTTTCCGAATCCCAAATAAATAGCTGCCAATAATACAGGTCATATTCGTCGAGATCGCAACTGGTATTGGTTCCCTCTCCAACTTCGCGGAAGGTTAATTCTCTCAAACGGCCTATTTCTTTAATAATATTTGGGATATAGATGATAGGAGCACTGTAAATTGCGAATTTCTGGTTCCTAAAAAGTTCGTAATTGCCAGGAAGCCGCCTGATCTCCCGACATAAAATTTCCTGAGGAACAGGAGGAATGATATTTTCAATCCTTTGAAGCCGAAAAGGCTTGAAAAATGGCTTTAAATCTGTTTCTGATCCTAGTGCATACGTCTTTGCCCTTAAGTAGCGGCTTAATTTATTTGTTCCTACAAAGAGTTCCTGCTCGGCAACGGATATGGGTTTGCCAATTCTAAGTTTTATCTTCTTGTTTTGCTTATTCAATAGCTCCGATGGTATTTTCGCTGTCCGTAACAATGGGTGGATAATGCCCAGCCAATGAAACATGGCGCTATTTGTTCCATGGAAAAATACAGGTACAACGGGTACCTTTGCTTTCGCAATTAGTTTCATAATATTTTTCTTCCATTTCCGGTCGCTAATTTCTTTGGTATCGTATTGAAAAGTAGACACCTCTCCGGCTGGGAAAATGACGAGTCCGTTATTATGCTGCAAATGCTCAAAACAGGCCTTTAACCCTGCAATGTTTCCATGGGTTGCAGATGCTTCCTCAAAGGGATTCACCGGAATAATGTAATCCTTTATGGGCGCTATACGCTGAAGAAGATAATTCCCCATTATTTTAATATCGGACCGTATTTTTAAAAGGGCATGTAAAAGAATTATCCCTTCGAGCCCGCCATAAGGATGATTGGCAACAATGATGAAAGGTCCTTTTGGAGGAACTTTGACGATATCGGTTTCCGATACTTCGTAGCTTACATGTAAATCGTTTAAAACACTTTTGAGAAAATCGCCTGCTGGTTTTTGGTAATTTCTTGCATATATGGTGTTTATATCGCCTATTTTAAAAACGGACATGATCATCCTGGCTATATAATTCCCCTTAATATTCTTTAAGAAAGAGGTTTGAGCTATTTCCTTCGATGTGATTAATTCCATATTTATCATCTTCGGATTAGGCAGTTGTTAACTCCAATGGCGTTACCGGAACTTTTTCGTTATCGTTCACCATCATAAAATTTACCTTGTGGATGTTTTTGTTTTTCTTGGCGGTTAATAACAGGCGATAGAGCTGAACCATGCTTTCCTTGTTTGCCGATTGGATGATCATTTCAATATGGAATGTATCCTCTTCCATGTAACCAATCTTCTTTATGATGGGTTGATAGAACGAATATGGATCGTCCATTAATGTGCGTCCGCGGATTGATAAGAAACCTGGTTTTAGGTCTATTTCAGGCGTGTTATATGTAGCTTTCCAATACTTTGTTGTCATATCATGCGTTTTAGATGACGCTAAATTATGGAGCCAATATTACCCAAGTGTTAAGCAAACATTGCGATTAAGTTATTTTGACTGCTTAGGTATTGTAACATTATTTTGAAATAGGAAGAATTAATATAATTTGCGTATGATTTAGAAAATATAATATTCTTATTACCAATGGAAACACCTACACCCATAGAATTTCTTAAAAACAGGCTCGCTGAATTGAAAGAAACGCCGGGCGTTGATGCTCATCTTATCATCGAATATGAAAAAGCCATTTTGGTTTTAGAATTCATTGGAGGAGGTGCGCTAGACGATAAGGCTGCGGAACAGCATACTGAACCCAATACCAATGCAAAAAATGAGGAGCCGGGAAAGACTCCAAAATCTTATTTTGAAAAATTCATGGAGAACCAGAAAAATAAGAAGTAGTAAATCCAAATAATTTCAAAAGTCAGAACTTGAGACGGCATATAGAAATACTACGGAAGTTGGATGAAGGCGAGCGATATTTTCCTCATGTGTCCGGTTTACCTGATTACTCCAGAGGTAATGATGAACGTTACCCGGGAATAAATATTTACCGTGTAAATATACATCGGGGATATTGTTTGCCCTGGAAAGGTATTTATGTGCCTAAAACAGTTTCCGAGGCTTATGTTCAACATGAATATGGGCATTATCTTCAGTATAGGAAATGGGGAGCTTTATATTATTCTCAAGTTATAATAAAAAGCATTTGGAGTGTAATGAGGTTCAATAACGATTATCAACATATGCGAATTGCAGTGGAATTAGAAGCAAACACCATGGCTCATGATTTTTTTGGTGAGCATTCTTTTTTGAATAATAGCGCTTATCCAACTTATTACAATTGTATGCTTTAATTCTACTGTTTGCTGCTACAGGTAGGTATGAAATCTCTGAATTGCAAGTAATAGTGAAGGTTGTGTAAATTTAGTTTTTACACAACCTCTTTAATATTCCTATTAATCTTTCCTGTTTTCCGGAAGACCATATTTTTCGAGAACGAAGTCAATATCCTTGTCCCCGCGGCCGCTGAGGTTAACGAGAATTGATTTCTGCGGTTCTTTTTGAGCGAGTTTTAATGCGTATGCTACGGCATGCGAACTTTCCAAAGCAGGAATAATCCCTTCGAGGCGGCTTAGTTCGTAAAAGGCATCGATACATTCTTTGTCCGAAACCACATCGTAGTTTACTTTTTTCATGTCGTGAAGCATGCAATGTTCGGGGCCAACGCCAGGGTAGTCGAGGCCGCTTGCAACGGAGTAAACAGGCGATGGTTCGCCTTTTTCGTCCTGCAGCAAATAGCATTTGAAGCCATGGATCATGCCTGGGGTTCCTTTGGACATGGTGGCTGCATGGTCGCCCAGGTTGAGCGAACGACCGCCGGGCTCAATTCCATGTAGTTTGCATTCGTCGTCTTCGAGGAAAGCGCTGAAAATACCCATTGCATTGCTACCGCCACCAACGCAGGCTACTACGTTGTCGGGCAATTCGCCGGTCATGTCAAAGAACTGTTCTCTGGCTTCGATACCCACTACGCGTTGGAAGTCGCGCACCATCATTGGGAAAGGATGAGGGCCAACAACCGAGCCAATACAATATATGGTAGTAACAGGATCTTTTAAGTATGCCTGAAAAGCTGAATCTACGGCTTCTTTTAATGTTTTTAAACCATGAGAAACAGGAACTACGGTAGCGCCAAGAATTTGCATGCGTACAACATTTGGATGTTCCTTGGCAATATCCACTTCGCCCATGTGTATTTCACATTCGAGGCCAAAATAAGCTGCGGCAGTAGCCAGGGCAACGCCGTGCTGGCCGGCACCGGTTTCGGCAATGAGCTTTTTCTTACCCATGAACTTGGCTAAAAGTGCTTCTCCCATGCAGTGGTTTAGTTTGTGGGCCCCACTATGGTTCAAATCCTCGCGTTTCAGGTAAATGCGGGCCCCGTATTTGTCGGAAAGGCGGTTGCAGTAATAAACAGGTGTAGGGCGTCCCTGGTAATGCTTGCGGATGCTGCGAAGTTCGGATATAAAGTTGTGCGATTTGCTGATGGCAAAATAGGCATCGTTAATTTTCTTCATTTCTGCTTCGAGCACCGGAGGGATAAATGCGCCTCCATATTCGTTGAAGAACCCTTCGTTGTTGGGGTATTTCTTAAAATAGTTTTCAGACATGTCGTTGAGTTTGCGTTAATAGTTTAGTGGGGATAAAATTATAATTATTTTGTGAGTGCATCCAATTTCATGGGTAGGAATATTATATAAAATATCTGAAGGCAGGTTCATTTTCAATTATGCGCCAGCTTGCTTTAATAGGCGTATTAATTCAGCGCAGCGGTTCATTTTCGGAATATCATCGATTTAAAGAATGCTATTCCTGCGCAAGCAAAGGACCTTTCCTTGTCTCAAAAGCAATTTCAGGTAGCGCAGGCGTATATACCCGTTGCCAATAATGCATTTCGGGTTTACCTGGCGTATATGCCAGTTGCCATACCGCACTTCAGGGCTGCCCTGCGTATATACCGGCTGCCGGGAGCGGGTTGAGGTATACCCGACATATATATCAGTTACAGGAAACATACTTGAAAATGCGCAGGCAACCATTTTGGATAACGGAAACATACCCGAGGAAGCCCAGGCATCCGTTTTGGTCAAAGGGAACATACTTCAAACTGAGCAAGCATACATTTCCGATGGCGCATACATACTTCCTGAGTGCCAGCCGGGCATTCTTATTGTCCGGAATGTACTTCAGGCAGCGCAGCATTGCATTTCTTTTAACGGGAATGTACTTCAGTCAGCGCAGAAATTTTATTATATCGTGCTCTCTTAATTACAGCAGGTTTTAGTGCTATATTTTAAAGAAGCTCATCATTTCTTTGAGTTGTTCGGCCTGGCTGGCCAGCTCTTCAGCACTTGTGGCCAGTTCCTCAGAAGCTGCAGCATTTTGCTGAACAATTTGGTTCAGGTCGTTCAGCGCAGTTTCAACCTGAACAACGCCCGAGCTTTGTTCATTGCTGCTAAAGGCTATTTCCTGCACCAGTTTTACTGTTTTTTCTATTTCCGGAATAAGGGAAGCAACAATTTTTTCCGCATCTTCTGTAATTGAAACGCTGCCTTTTGAGATATTGGCTATTTCCTCAGCAGCAGCTTTGCTTCGTTCGGCTAGTTTACGCACCTCGGCAGCAACTACAGCAAAGCCTCTTCCGTGCTCGCCTGCTCTTGCAGCTTCTACAGCAGCATTTAAAGCAAGAATATTGGTTTGGAATGCAATGTCATTAATAATTGTAATCTTCCCGGCAATGTCATGAATGGCTTGGATGCTTTTTTTGCTTGAATGGCCCATCATATCCATACTTTGCTTGGCCTGTTGGGATATTTTTTCTGATTCTTTGGCATTATCGCTGTTTTGCTGAATGTTTGAAGACATTTCTTCCATTGAAGAAGCAACTTCTTCGGCTCCTGCGGCCTGCCGGTTTGCGCCCTGCGATAATTGCTGGGCTCCACTGCTTATTTGCTGGCTTGCAGAGGCAATACCTTCAGCACCGGTGTTGATTTTTTCGACTACATCCCTTAGTTTTTCGCCCATAATTGTGAGAGAAACTGCTAATTCGCCTATTTCATCCTTCTGATCCAGATCGATGGTTGAAGTGAGTTCACCTTCTGAGAGTTTTTTAGCAAACACAACGCATTTATTGAGCGAATGGGTGATTGACTTGCGAATGAAGCGAACTACTGACAAAATAACCAATACGCTGATAAGAAGTGCGGCTATAATAGCCGTACGAAGGGTTTGTAACATTTGAAATACTTCTTTTTCATAAAGAGAAATCGAAACATACGATTCAATTTCGGGAATATACTTGAAGTATTGGACTTTCTTTTCTCCTTCCCATGTGTAGTTTATTTTTCCAATCTCTGCTTTAGAGGAAATAATCTGCCGAAAAAAATCATCCTTATCGTGCATTTCGCCTTCTTGTGTTGGATGAACAATAAACTTCCCCGTATTGTCGATTATAAATGGATAGCCAGATTTAAGGTAATTCTTCTTACTAAATATTTCTTTGATGCCTTTCATGTCCTTTTCCGGAATGCCAGTAAATATGGCTGCTTCAATCTGCCCATTAATTTTAACTGGGCGATAGGATGTCAAATACCAGTCGTTTACTACAAATGCGCGGCCGTTAAAATCTTCGCCTTTCTCCAAAGCCTGCGCAACGGGCGAGGATGAAGGGATGTAAGTGCCTACAGCTCTGGAACCATCAGCATTGTTTATCGAAGTGGCAATGCGTAAAAATCCGCCATCAATTTTTTGAAATATAGTAACCTTTGCTTTTACAATTTCCGTTAGGTAATCGATAAATGTGTTGTTATTGAAGAGCGTTTCATTGTTTAGCAATAATGGGCTTAGCTCAACAGGTTTGGTTTGCTGGGAAATCTGGTCCTTACCCTCGGCAGCTATTTTATTTCCTTTGCCAAATTGAATGCCACCATGTTTATTAATGAGTTCGCTAATCGTATTTATAGCAACTATCGTTTTTTCCTGGCGCTCTTTTATTTGTAGCTGGATAAGCAGGTTTAAATCCGATACCTGTTCAACCATCCGTTCGTCGGTGTTTTTCAAT
>DATALJ010000138.1:0-17568 GCA_036261135.1 Bacteroidales bacterium | reverse complement strand
AAAATATTATTTTAACCCGGTAAAAACCAGATGATAGTTGTTTCAAAAGCTCGTAAATGTTAGGGAAGTTTAAACCTGAATCCTACAAATCCAATGATGACAAACAAGAGGATTTACAGGAAGAACGTAGGTAATGTTGATGTAAAGTTTACTATTTGCGTATACTTGAAATGGAACATAATTCCGGAAATCTTTCTTTTTAAAAAACGTATTTACAGGAATACTTTCGTACGAAAGTCCTAAATCGGTTATTTGATGGGAAGATGGACAATAACTATAGGATGATACGGACGCTTCGGAGTTTATAACATAATAGTCGGCATTGTTTGCCGAACAGGTATCACCACACCCTATCCAAACAAGCTGACTTACCATAATATACAACCACCACACAGACATTCCTTCTATAAATTTAAAGGCACAAAAGTAGTAGTTTTATTTCTGGATTTTTACAAAAAAATGAACTTTTAATTCAATAGGCTTTATGTTGGTAAGCATGTTTTCAACATAAAGCCTATTGAAATTTTATTTTGAAATAGCTTCAACAACTTTAGCAGCCTCTTTCAGGTAAAGATCCTTTTGAAGATCCTTAATCCAGTTTCCAGAGCGATTAAGTGCTGCAGTATCATTTTTAATCTTGGCTTCGTCGGCAAGTAAGGCCCTAATAGCTAAACCATTCGTTTGTTTAACCAGTTCTTCGTACTTCTTGCGTTTGGCAATGGTTTCAGCTTCCTGCTTTTTGTATTTTTCGTAGTTCAAAGTTACCTCTGTCTGGTTACGTTGCTTTTTGAGGTCCTGCGCTTGTTCCCTAAAAACATTGAAGGTTGGATTAGAAGCAATTGACTTGCTTTCCGTATCAACAACTTGTTTAAACTTAGCTGCATTGGGAAAAGCTGTATACGGTGCAGGATTTATCTTGGTCCAAGGCAATGCAAAATCCTGTTCGCGCTCACCTGTCTCAATTTCGCTATATATATCGGGGAAAATGATATCAGGTACAACACCTTTCAACTGGGTTGCTCCGCCATTGATCCGGTAAAACTTCTGAATGGTGACCAACATAGATCCAAGTGGCTTGTATTGCGCATAAGTAGGCGAAATGATATCATCGAGCTCAACAACCGTTTGAACAGTGCCTTTCCCAAAAGTAGAAGCACCTCCCATAATGATAGCACGATTATAATCCTGCATAGCTGCAGCCAGAATTTCGGAAGCCGAAGCACTGAACGAATTCACCAAAACGACCAGACCGCCTTCGAAGAGTACATTTTTGTCCGGATCGTTATAAACACGTGCCGGACCGGTATTGGTCTTCACCTGAACAATAGGACCTTGCTTAATGAATAAGCCAGCCATTTGAATAGCATCGGGCAATGAGCCGCCACCATTGTTCCGTAAATCGAGAATTATGCCTTTAACATTTTCGTTTTTCAGTTTAACAACCTCGTTGGCCACATCCACTGAGCTGCTACGGCCGGTTGATGTTTGCTCGAAATTAGCGTAGAAATTAGGCAGGTATATGTACCCAATCTTCTCCTTATCGCCGATAATAGCTGACCTTGCATACGATTCCTCAATGATAACAACATCGCGGGTAATGGTAATATTCTTTATAGTGCCGTCAATATGTCTTTTTACGGTCAAGGTAACTTTGGTTCCCTTTTTACCGCGAATCATATCCACAACGTCATCAATAGGCATGTCATAAATATCAACAGCTTCGGCGTTTTGCTGAGCCACCTTCATGATTTTGTCGTTTACCTTAAGCTCTCCTTGCAACCACGATGGACTTCCGGGAACAATATCAACGATTTTAATATACCCTTCATCGGCTTGCAGCATGGCTCCAATTCCTTCCAATTGTCCGGACATGCGGATATCGAAATTCTTCTTATCCTTAGGCGTCTGATATTGCGAATGGGGATCGAACACGGTAATCATCGAATTGAGGAATATCGAATAATTGTCGATGTCTTTATTCTCCTTAATCCGCTTAAACCAATCGTTATGTGATTTCAATAATTGTTTGCGTGCATCCTTTTCAAGCTGATCGAATGTTTTTTTGGCTGAATCCGCATAATTTTCCTGGGCTTTCAATGCATCGTCGATACGAACCAAAACCTGGTATTTCAACGACTTTCTCCACGATTCCTTCAAGGCTTGATCGCTGGCAGGGAATTCGGTTTTTTCCGAATTGGTTTCGTAGGTCTCATTCGATTTAAAATCAAAAGGATTGGAAAGAATTTCGGTATAATAACCTTTTACCTTTTCCACATTCGCCGAAAAGGCGTTGCTCACCGTTTTGTAAAACTCTACACTTCCGGCTGCAATCTGATCGTCGATTTTGGTTTTATAAACCTGAAATTTGCTGATATCTTCTTTTGTAAAGAATCGTTTACTGTAATCGAGGTTTTTAAGATATTCATTGAAAACATTCTCTGAAAAACTGTCATTCAATTCTTTCGGACTATAGTGATATTGCTCCAGTGTATTGGTAATTAACAACAACAAAATCTGATCCTTATCTTCGCGATGGCAAAAAGTATACGAAGCCAGCGTAATAAGGAGTACCAGCACCAATGTTAAATTAAAAAGCCAGCTGAATGGGCGTATTTTAAGTATTTTCATTCTTAATATATTATTTATATCTGGACGAATCCCGCATGATGAATTCTCATCCGTGATATGATTTACGACTCATGCTCGTTAAACATGTATTAATCTCAGGTAATCTTAAGTTCTTGCTAAAACTCTACACTTGAAGATCTACCACCTTATTACAAAAGTAATAATTATTAAATTGAGTTCTGCATAAAAGTGAATATATAAAGACTACTCGTAATGCAAGGCTTCAACAGGGTTTTTGGATGCTGCTCTCAAAGCTTGAATGCTGATCGTTATCATTGCTATTACAACGGCCATCAGTGCTGCAATAATAAAATCGATAATATATATACCTACCTGATAGGAAAACTCCGACATCCATTTATGGATAAGAATATAAGCCAACGGCCAGGCCAGAACGAACGACATCAGCACCAATTTTACCGTATCTTTCATGATCATAAAAAGAATGACCCCAAACGAAGCACCGAATGTTTTCCTCACCCCTATTTCCTTGGTACGTTGCGATACATTGAAAGCAATTAAGCCGAACAAACCCAGGCAAGCGACAAATATCGACAATATGGTAAACGTTGAAAAAACGGAATAGGTGCGTGTTTCAGCATCATATAAATGGTCGAAATCCTTGCTTAGCCACGAATACTCGAAAATATAGTCGGGTGTGTATTTTTCCCATGTTTTCTTAATAAAGGAGATGGTCTGTGGCAAATCGGCAGACGAAACACGAACCACAATGTATCCCTCGAGATTGCGCTGCATACATGTCATTATCATAGGTTCTATAGCAAAATGCAACGAGCGGTAATTGAAATCGCTAAGCACACCTACGATTTTATATTCTCTGCGGGTGGTTCCTGTTGGTTGAAAAAGGATTGTACCAACAGGATTCTTTAAACCCAGCATTTTTACAGCCGATTCATTAATTATGCAACAGCTTGTATCAGCCAGGTTGCCCTTCGTAAAAAAACGTCCCTGACTCATTTGTAGTTTTAACACGTCATTATAACCATCCGAAACGATGGATTGATTGAAAAGGTATGTTGTATTAGGATCGCTCTCGTGAAAGAAGGCATTTTTCCAATAAACATTGCCAGGAACATGCGTGGAATTAGCCGCTGCCAGCACATTGGAATTTTTTCGGATTTCATTTTTGAAAGAATCAATATTCGCCCTTAATCCATCGGAACGCCGGATTACAAGAATATTTTCCTTTTCGAATCCTAGTTTGCGGTGCATAACGTAATTCAATTGTCGGTTCATTGCCAAGGTACATATAAGAATAAAGACAGAAGCGGCAAATTGAAGTATTACCAAAAGATTTCGGATTGTACCTGTTCCCACAACACTCCGAATTTGCTGCTTAAGCGTAAGTACAGGATCGAACGAAGCAAGCACCAGGGCCGGGTAACTGCCCGAAATCAGCCCCACAATAATTGCCATGGAAACAAGAAATAAAGCAAAATTGGCATTTAAAGCGGAATGCAGGCTTATTTCCAAACCAATCAGATGCTGAAAATAAGGCGTACAAATCTCAACAATTACCAGCGCAACAATGGTTGCCACCATAGTTAACAGCAAAGACTCTATAAGAAATTGAACTACAAGGCTATTCCGATTAGAACCCATTACCTTACGAAGCGCTATTTCCCGCGATCGTGTGGCCGAGCGTGCAGTAGTCAGATTCATAAAGTTGATGCTGGCAATGAGCAACACCAAAAAGGCGATACCAATGAAAATATAAACCATGTCCATATCGCCATTCTTCGCTATTTCCAGCTGTAGGTTCGAATAAAGATGGATTTTGCTTAAGGGTTGTACAAAGTACGAAAAATTATTCTGCGACTTTAGAAATTCCCGCGTAGATACCCCAGTAAGTTGTTCTATACGAGGATAAACGTACTTAGGGATGAGTTTATTCAAATTATTGTTTAATACCTCGGGCGAGGATTTACCATCAACAACAACATAAGTATAAAAATTATGAATCAGCCAGTTATCGTTTACAGCAAACGGAATAGAGGACAATGATCCAAGAAAATCGAACTGAAAATGCGTATTTACAGGCAAATGAACAACCCCGGTTACGGTGTAATAGGTGGAATCGCCTTCGAGCCGCATTTTTCTTCCCAATGCAGAGTCGGAAGCGAAATATCGCTCAGCAGTAGCCTCAGTTATAACGAGCGACTTGGGCTTATTCAAGGCTGTTTTTGGGTCGCCGTAAATAAAAGGAATTGAAAAAACATCGAAAAAGCTTGAATCGGCAAAGAGGAAGTTCGTCTCATTAAAACGAAGATTACCATATTGGACCAGCCAATCGCCGAAACGCGCAATACGCGTTACATACCTGACATGAGGTACTTCATTTTTAATAGCCTCGGCCATTGGGGCTGCGGTAACAGCCTGGTTCAATACCTCGCCTGTTATTTTGCCCTTTACACAAACACGGTAAATGCGGTGATAATTTTTGTTATAGGTATCAAAGCTTAACTCGGTAGTTACATAAAGCGCAATAAATATAACACTGGCAATACCAACCGATAAACCAAAAACATTAATCAGTGAGTAAAACTTATACTTAAGCAGGTTTCTATAGGTAACATTGAAATAATTGTTCAGCATACCCTACATGAGAAAACAAAAATTACGAGCGAGAATAAATCGCGGATAAAGATTAAACATCTAATCCGACATAAAGATAAAACTTATTGATCTGAGCGTAACGAAAGGTTCGAATATTTTGTTCAGCAAATTGAAATATGCTTTACTCAGCCGTTTTTTCGAGAAAATTGAACGCGATTTCAATGGCATCCGAAAGTTCTTCTCCATCTTCGAGCATCTGGTCATCACCTTCGTCGTAATACCAATCTATATCAATGGGATACCCCATCATTCGTATTCGACGCAGACTCTCCAGAAAAATAAAAATTTGCTTAGCTGATGCTGAATTAAAATAGGAAAATTTAAAGATCACGTGAATTGTATATTTTTTGCCCCCAAGCACATGATTTTTATATAATTGACTTTCATAATCGGCAACCCAGTCGTTTACAATAGTATAAAACTGCATTACATTCTCTGGCCTCGAAACCCCATCAAACGTAAGCTCATTCAATACCGGACTAAAATATATCAGCGGTGTAAAATCTGTTTTATCTATTTGTAGTACTTCCATTTAATCGCACTTTAATTCAACATTAATTGTAAAACAAGAATAATCGTTATTCAATTCGTCAAAGGTATAACCAATTTTATTATCAGAGGCTTTTAAAATTTCGAGCATTCCCAAACCAGCACCACCCTGCTCCGAAAAGACACCATTGGCAATGGTTGTATTATATAAACTTTTTATTTCTGTTTTGTTCAAGCTATTTATTGAATCAATATATTTTTTCAATGCCTGAATATCTGAATTCCTGATAGGATTTGTAGCTTTAACCAGATAACAACCTGAATTCCTGACAAGCTGAAATGATGGAGGATGAACCTCAAAAATGGGAACCTGCCCTCCATTTTTTTCGGTGTATTTCATTATATTTTCGAGGGATTCGACTATAATGGTAAGAAGTTTTTTATAAATGCCAACAGGTTCATTTAAATCACCCATGCATTGTTTAAGCTTTTGGGTAATTCCCGAAATATCGCCATACGCTAACTTCCCGTTAAATTCCAGCAACGTTTGCTTCTCTCCCATGAATACATGAATTATCCTATCAAGATAATAAAAATTTGGAAGACTACATACATCATCAAAAGAATCTACTCACAATTTAAAACATATCCTTCGTCCACTAATAAGTTGGGAAAGGAAGAAGCGTTTACTGCCAGTTTATCGCACAGGTTGTTTTCTTTATTTTCGGCATGGCCTTTAACCCATACAAAACGCACCTTGTGTTTGCGATAAACGTTAAGAAACCGGATCCACAAGTCTGGGTTTTTCTTTCCGGCAAAGCCTTTCTTTTCCCACCCGAACACCCAGCCCTTTTCAACAGCATCGGCCACGTACTTGGAGTCGGTATAAACGGTAACCTGACTGCCAGGTATTTTAAGGGCTTCAAGTCCCACGATAACAGCCATCAGTTCCATCCGGTTGTTGGTAGTAAGCTTATATCCCTGCGAAATTTCTTTGCGGTGATCGCCCGAAATAAGCACAACACCGTAGCCCCCAGGACCAGGATTGCCGCGTGCCGATCCGTCGGTATATAGTATAATTGGTAAAGACATGGATTGGTTTTAATGTGCAGCATTGACAGAGTGGCTGCGTAAAAAGTCTGTTCTAGGGTTCGTTTGTCATTCCGGCGAAAGCCGGAATCCATTTCCTACGAAGGGGTAGGTATTCCAGCCTTCGCCGGAATACCATCTTCACAACCTCTATTTTTTAAACAAAATCTTCTCCGCGTTTTAATTTAACTTCATTTACGAAATCCTTAATCCGTTGTTCTTCATCTTTTTTACAGATCAGAAGCATTCCGTCGGACTCAACCACAATGAAGTCGTCCAAACCCTGAACAATCGCCATCTTTTCTTTCGAAATATTTACAATACAATTGCTGGAATTGAAAAGAAAAGCGTTATTTCCGATGATCGCATTGGACGATTCGTCCTTTGTTACGTGTGTATATAGCGAACCCCAGGTTCCAAGGTCGCTCCAACCAAAGTCGGCGCAGATAACATGTACATTTTCGGCCTTTTCCATAATAGCGTAATCGATAGAGATGCTTTTGCATTTTGGATAAAACTCATCGATAAAATTCTCTTCTTCAGCGGTATTCAGCAAATGAAGCGCGTCGTTAAACTGAATGTTCAAATCGGGCATAAATGTGTCGAAAGCCTGGAGAATAGAATTCAATGACCAAACGAAAATACCGGCATTCCAGAAAAAATCGCCACTTTCGTAGAATATCTTTGCCATTTCCAGATCGGGCTTTTCAGTAAAGGTTTTAACCTTCCGAATGTTGGATTTGGGGTTATCGCCATTTACCTGAATGTATCCATAACCGGTTTCGGGGCGGCTAGGCTTAATTCCTATAGTAAGAAGCGCATTGTTACTCTGCGTAAACTCGAGACCCTTTTGTACAACCTGCAAAAACTCACTTTCGCGAAGTATAAGGTGGTCCGAAGGCGCTACTACTATATTGGCATTCGGATTGGCTTTCAAAATCTTATAATTGGCATATGCTATACATACCGCAGTGTTCTTACGCATGGGTTCCAGTAACACCTGGTTTGGATGAATTCCCGGTAACTGCTCAAAAATCAAGTCGCGATAATCCCTGTGCGAAACGATTAAAATATTTTCTTCGGGAATTATTTGTTTAAACCGGTCGAAAGTTTGCTGTAGAAGCGATTTTCCGGTACCCAGAATGTCAAGGAATTGTTTGGGTTTAGAAGTACGACTTAATGGCCAGAACCTGCTTCCAACGCCGCCGGCCATTATAACGCAGTAATTGTTTTTATTCATTATAAATGTTTAGGTTAAATTGTTAAACCAATGAAACATCCAAGTCCTTGTGCCTGGTCTTAGAAAATGAGTTTCATGCGGTACACTTAAACTGCAAAACTACGGCAGAATTTTGAATTATTAAAAAAACGGATTTGATTATATTCATATTTGGGTACTTTTTTGATTAGCCTGCTGATTATTATGAGAAACAAACCTCGCGATTTTTTCAACACGGGAAACAATTGTCCTTTTGTGGAGTTATATTGAAATTATTTGCAAAGCCGCAAGGAAGCTTTCGAAAATTTATGTAGGTTTGTATGTATATAACCAAAGTTACTCACAATATGAGGTTTCTTTATAATTTGGGAAGGTATTTTATCCTCATGTCACGGGTTTTTTCGAAACCCGAGAAACACGCCATTTTATATAAACAAACCATTCGCGAAATAGAGAACCTTGGCATTAATTCTCTTGGTATTGTGGCAATTATCTCATTTTTTATGGGAGCCGTAATTACAATACAAACCGCCTACAATATCGAAAATCCTTTGTTACCCTCGTATATCATTGGGGTTACATCGCGCGATTCAATCCTGCTCGAATTCTCGTCTACCATGGTTGCGTTAATCCTTGCAGGTAAAGTAGGTTCCAGCATAGCTTCCGAAATCGGTACAATGCGGGTTACTGAGCAAATTGATGCGCTCGAAATTATGGGGGTTAATTCGGCCAACCACCTGATACTCCCTAAGATCATTGCTGCTATACTCTTTAATCCTCTGCTCACTATAATGAGTATGATTATCGGTATTGGCGGAGGATGGGTTGCCGGCACGTTAAGCGATGTAATTACAACAGAACAATACATCTATGGAATCCGTTATGCCTTCAATTCGTACTATATCACTTACTCAATCATTAAAACAGTAGCATTTGCATTCATCATAACATCGATATCGTCCTATTACGGGTATTATGTAGAAGGCGGATCGGTTGAAGTTGGCAAATCGAGCACAATGGGTGTTGTTTACAGTTCTATTGTAATATTGTTATTTAACCTTATTCTTACCCAATTGCTATTATCATGATAGAAGTAAGGCATTTATCGAAATCATTTAATGGCCGGTTGGTGCTGGACGACATCAGCGTTACATTCGAAAAAGGAAAGACAAACCTCATCATAGGCCAAAGCGGCTCGGGAAAAACAGTATTGCTGAAATCGTTGGTTGGACTGCATACCATTGATTCGGGTGAAATCATCTATGGTGGCGATGTGAATTTCTCCGCACTGGGAGTGAAAGAAAAAAAGGAAATCAGGAAACAAATTGGCATGTTGTTCCAGGGCGGCGCACTGTTCGATTCGCAAACGGTTGAGGAAAATGTGATGTTCCCGCTCACCATGTTTTCCGAAAACAGCTACCAGGAAAACCTCGACAGGGTCAATTTCTGCCTGAAACGCGTAAATCTTGAGAATGTAAATAAATTATATCCTGCCGAAATCAGTGGCGGCATGAAAAAACGTGTAGCCATAGCCCGCGCCATAGCTTTAAATCCACAATATCTGTTTTGTGACGAACCCAACAGCGGCCTCGACCCGCTTACATCCATCGTTATCGATAACCTGATTAAAGAAATTACGCAAGAATACGATATTACTACCATCATCAACACCCACGACATGAATTCCGTTATGGAAATTGGCGACAAGGTTGTTTTCATATACCAGGGTAAGAAAACGTGGGAAGGCTCCAACGACGACATCATGAACAGCGATAACAAATACCTGAACGATTTTGTATTTGCGTCACCGTTGAATAAGAAGATTAAAAGGTTGCTAGGTTAAACCACCCCGCGATCTTCTACACCTCACACTGGCTCTCCTGAATAATAACTTCGTCGTATTGCTAACAAATCAAATTGAATATTGAAAAGAAGATGAAATTGGTCGCTAATTGCAAGTACTGTCAGAAAGAAATAAGATTTCCTCATAAAATACATGATAGGGTCGCTATTTCAATGAAATTTGGAAATAAATTGAAACTTACATGTAATCACTGCAAAAAGCAAAACATTCTTTCGGTTAAAGATATCCAAGCTAAATTAAATATTTTGAGCTATCTGCCTTTTACATTATTCCTTTTTACGATGCTAATTACATTTCTTCTTTTTAAGAATTTACTTCTCAAGTATAATATTATACTATTCGCAGGGACAGCAATATTATCCATGTTTTTTAGTACATTTTCTTACCAGGAAAAGAAAAGAGTTCAGGTGTTTAATAGAAGTTAGACGAATTTGTAAATATCTGGTACAATTCTTGTTTTGTTTCAATAACATTACGATAAACACAGCTAACCTAATCCTATATGAGAAGCGCATTCGTTATCCTGATCTTGCTCTTTAGCGGCAATATTTTTTCGCAAACAGCAACACACAACAAAGCTTTAGAAAAGAAAAACTGGGATTTAACGTATGATCCAAATATTCTTCGCATTCCGGGGAACAAACTACCAATAGAAATACTCAAAAACGGGAAAACGGAAAGAAAACAAAGCGTTTTTGGCACAAAAACCCGCTGGACAAAATTCAAGGTGGATGTAAAAGGCGGAGTTTTCAGAAGAGGAAGGATTTTTATTGCCGACAGCACCGGATATATGAAAGAAAAGGCACTAGAGGTAAATGTATACAGCAAAGATTCCTCCAGACTGCTGTTCACAAAAAGAATCCCGTACAATTATGAAACCGGGGTTCAGTTACTAACCCGAACCCCGCTCGGAAAAGTGCCAGGCAGTGTTACCAAGTACGGGTTCAGGATTTATTATGACAATGGCGATTATACGGATTTGTGGCCTTCGGATCCCCGCTTCAGAGTTAACTTCTTCAATGTAGATTCCACAGAACTTGTGAGCAGGGAAAAAACAGACCGGTTTCTGCTTTCAAGTCGTAATGGATATTTTCTGAAGCGATACCTTGTTATCGAGGAAGATCCATTCAAAATTACCAACCATTCCAGTAGTTTTAGCATTGCACTCGCCAAAAACCCAAGTTTAGCCGACACTTTAAATACCCAATTGAACTATATTTACAATTATTACTACGATTCGCGACGAGTACGAAACTACTGCCTGAATCCGGACGATGAAGAGAAAAACCATCCATTAATCTTTTCCAGAGGGCATTACAGCGATGATGGCCACAATCTGGATGTATTTGCAGACGTTTATGAAGATTCGTTGATCAGTGATCCCGTCCTGCGCATTACAATTACCGATTTAAACAATTGCGAAACATACAACTATCTGGTAAATGTAAACGGAAGTACCATAAAGATATATAGTCGCGGTCAGGATGGATCGGACGGCTCCAATGGAAGCGATGGCTCCGATGGTACCAATGGAACAGATGGATCCTCAGGCTCTTCTGGTTCAACCATAACCAAATATGTTACGGATAGCAAAGGAAATCAAACGTCCTACACTGAACAAGGCCCGGGTGGCGATGGCTCCAATGGTAGCAACGGCGGTGATGGATCCGACGGTGGTAATGGCAACGATGGAACAGACGGCGGCGATGGCGGAAACATTCAATTCAAATACACAAGAGCTGTAGTACCCTACTTACATCTTATAGATATACGAAGCATTCCCGGCGATGGCGGTGATGGCGGAAAAGGTGGAGAAGGTGGCGATGGAGGAAAAGGAGGACGCGGTGGCAGTGGAGGATCCGGCAACCCAAGCGGGAGGTCGGGATCAGATGGCTCTAATGGCAGGGATGGCTCTGATGGCAGAAACGGCTCCGATGGCCGTGATGGAAGACCAGGAAATATTGTAAGGGTTTGTGTGGATTGATAATAAAGAAACGCCTCCCTCTCCTAAAGGAGAGGGAGGCGTTCTGTAGTAAAGGGAATTGAAAACCTGATATATGCTAAAAAGCCCACGAAGATGTCATTCCGGCCTTCGCCGGAATGACAAATGGACCATAGAACATCCATCCAAGTATGGAGGTGATATCTTTTAATACAAACCCTCTACCGACAAATAACGTTCACCGGTGTCGTACGAGAATGTAAGTATTTTCGAGCCTTTGGGAATTTCAGGCAGTTTCTTTGCAATCGCAGCCATCGAAGCGCCAGACGAAATACCTACAAAAATACCTTCTTTCTGTGCTGCTTGCTGCGCATATTCGTAAGCTTCTTCTTTATTGATCTGAATTACACCATCCAGTATTTCCTTATGCAGGTTTTTAGGAATAAAGTTAGCACCAATACCTTGTATAGGATGAGGACCAGGTTTTCCTCCGCTAATTAAAGGCGACAAGGCAGGTTCTACTGCGAACACCTTCAATTTAGGAAATTTTTGTTTGAGCACTTCGGCAACACCGGTAATGTGACCGCCTGTACCAACGCCGGTAATCAGGTAGTCGATTCCTTCAGGGAAATCTTTAATGATTTCCTGTGCGGTTGTATTTTTATGTGCTTCAATATTGGCCGGGTTATCAAACTGCGAAGGCATCCATGCTTTTGGGTCGGCAGCTACCATTTCGGCAGCTTTATCAAGTGCACCCTGCATGCCTTTTTCACGAGGAGTAAGTTCAAACGAGGCTCCATATGCAGCCATGAGCTTACGCCGTTCTATACTGAACGATTCGGGCATAACCAGAATAAGCTTATATCCTTTTACAGCTGCCACCATGGCAAGTCCTATACCAGTATTGCCAGAAGTAGGCTCAACAATTACCGAATCGGGTTTCAGAATGCCACGTTTTTCGGCGTCTTCGATCATCGATAAAGCAATACGGTCTTTGATACTGCCGCCCGGGTTTGCTCTTTCAACCTTTACCCAAACCTCAACATCGGAGGAAAATAACTTATTAATCTTTACATGCGGCGTATTGCCGATGGTTTCGAGAATAGAATTATACTTCATATCGTTATATTACAAAATTTATCGGTTCTACAAATTTTTTGGAATCGCGGATAACCACCGAGGGTTTGTGATAAACCACCGAAAACGGCGGAACACTTTCAGTAATCCATGAGTTACCCCCAACTACTGTATCGTGCCCTATCACTGTCTTTCCACCGAGAATGGTACTATTCGCATAGACAATCACGTTATCTTCAATGGTAGGGTGTCGCTTGGTGTCCGACAATTCCTTGCCTACATAAAGCGCACCCAATGTAACACTCTGGTATATCTTCACGTTGTTCCCTATCACTGCTGTTTCTCCAATTACAATGCCTGTTCCATGATCAATAAAAAAGTGTGCACCAATTTTAGCACCCGGATGGATATCGATCCCTGTTTTGGCATGTGCGTACTCCGATATAACGCGTGGCAATACCGGAATGTTCATTTTATACAACACATGTGCTAAACGAAATATAGTAATGGCATAATAACCAGGATAGCAGAGAATCACCTCCTCAGGGCATTTGGCAGCAGGGTCGAAACGGAGAAAGGCTTCCGCATCTTTCAATAATTTATCATGAAGAACAGGTATTTTCTCAAAAAATTCAACCTTGGTTTCTTCTATCGATTTGGGGAGTAAAGGCTTCAACGGCGTGAGCAGCTCCACAAACTGGATTTGTAAGTCTTCCCATTTAGCTTCGAGTTGTGTAAGGGTAATGTTCCGTTCCGCCCTTATCGGGAAAAGGAAATTAACACAGTCGTTAACAAAATGGTGGGTTTTAGAGATAGAAGGCACTTCGCTGCAAAACGATTCGGTAACCTGTAATATTTTCTTGGGGAAATTCTTGGAAGAAGTCATAAAATACAAAATTTGATTGAAATAAAACTAAAACACTTAAGAACGGAAAAAGCTTATGCTAGCAACAGCAAAAACATCGCATGGAGGCGATGCAACGGAAGGAAGGTAATTGAGCAATTTGAATGATAAGGTTCATCATGCATTAAGTGTTTTCAACCAAGGTTTGGCTGCAAAACTCAAAGGTAGGAAAAATTCTTATTAATAATTATTCTAAATCCAGATTAATTTCTGCTAACAAAATTGTAATCATATATGAACCTAAACTGTAACAACTATTGAAATAAAAAATATAAGCGTGGGAAAAACTATTAATTGGGATAAAGAAAGACTTTCATTGGAATAGTTAGGAGACTAAGTTGAGCCTACTCTTAGTTTAAAGTGTATCTCAAACCTAGTCTCCTAAATTCAGCAAACTTTACTATTAATGTTTCTAAGATGTTTAGCTACTCTTCTTCTTATCCTTTATCGAACATCCTATTGCCTTGGTAAATGTAAGCTGCGGTGTTTTATTTGCCAGCAAATTATCGATAGCATCCGATACATAGGTGGTTTTCACCTGCGATGCATCATTATAATTATCGTCGATAGCACCAATGTACTGTACAATCAGGTCCGATCCTTTCTTTTGCAGAACGTAAACATGCGGAGTTTTTGTCGCTCCGTACTTTCTATAAGTTTCCTGTGATGCATCAAAGAGATAGGGGAATGTGTATCCTTTTTCCTTAGCTCTTTTTACCATTTCATCGAAGGAATCGCCGGGTTGGAGTTCGGGATCGTTAGGATTAATAGCAATTACCGGATAACCCAATGCTTTATACTTTTTATCGAGAGCTATTATCCTGTCCTGGTAAGCCATTGCGTAAGGGCAATGGTTGCAAGTAAATACCACCACGTAACCTTTGGCATCCTTGTAATCGGCCAGCGAAACCATTTTACCGTCTACATTTTTTAACTTGAAATCCGAGGCTTTATCGCCAACCTGATATCCCTGTGCTACTGCAAACGAGCATGTAAGCACCACACTACTGATAATAAGAGCTATTTTCTTCATGGTTTATTGAGTTTGATGTTAATTATTGATTCCAGTTCCTGTAAAGTGAAGGCTTTTGCATAAGATTTTCTCGAAGTACGGTCGTAAATAACCGTAAAAGGTATTTCGCCCGACCATGAAGCATCAACCTTATCGATCCATCGGTTCTGGTCAGGGTCGTTAAGCAAAATAACGTCGGACTTAATTTTATTTGTACGAATAAAAGGAATAAGGCGGCTTTCAAGCTGTTTGGGAAAATCAAGACTTACAAGGTAAATCTTCAGCTTGTCGTTTTTATACTTCTCTCCTATCGCTTCAATGGCGGGAAGCTCCTCCCGGCATGGTACGCACCATGTAGCCCAGAAATTAATAAAATACAACGTATCGGTTTGCCGGTGCAGATAAGGCTCCAACTGATTGAAATTCAAGACAGGCACTTTCGATGGTTTGCTTTGCGAAAAAACAACCGAAGTAAATCCCACCAGACTTAAAACTAAAAACAGCTTCCTCATTTTTGCAGATTAGGTAATAAGAACAATGAGGGTGAAAGGATGTTTGGAATAATTGCGGATAAAAACATCTCAAATTACATATTTAACGTTTTTTAACAAAAAAAACCGGACGAATGCCCGGTTTTTCTATATATTCAAAATCGTATAGCTTTGTAGCAGACGGATTCCGGCCTTCGCCGGAATGACAGTAAGGCGAGAGCCTGTACGCTAGGCGTAGTCTTCGACTACGCCTTCGATGCTCCACTACGAAGCAAAAGAATCATCCTCGTACAGCTTTAATACCAGGCAATTCCTTACCTTCCATGTATTCTAACATAGCGCCACCACCAGTTGAAACATAGCTAACTTTGTCGGCCAGCTTGTTCTTGTTGATTGCAGCAACTGAGTCGCCACCACCGATAAGGCTGAATGCGCCTTTTTCTGTAGCTTTGGCAATAGCTTGAGCAACAGATGAAGTTCCTTTAGCGAACTTTTCCATTTCGAATACGCCCATAGGACCGTTCCAAAGAATGGTTTTGGAGTTTTCGATTACATTGCTGAAGGTTTTGATGGTTTCGTCGGCGATGTCTAAGCCCATCCATCCATCAGGAGTTTCGTTAGTTTTCGAAACATTGGTGTTTGCATTAGCATCGAAAGCATCAGCATTCACAGCATCGGTTGGGATGTATACTTTTACGCCTTTTTCTTTGGCTTTCTTCAGGATGTCTAAAGCAAGGTCGAGCTTATCGGCTTCGCAGAGCGATTTACCAATGTTTCCGCCTTGTGCTTTGATGAAAGTATAAGTCATACCACCACCGATAATAAGATTATCCACACGATCGAGAAGGTTCTCGATGATAAGAATCTTATCCGAAACCTTTGCGCCACCCATAATGGCAGTGAATGGTTTTTCTGATTGTTTCAGCACCTTGTCCATCGCTTTAAGTTCAGCTTCGATAAGGAAACCAAACATGCTATCGTTAGGGAAATAAGCAGCAATAAGGGCTGTAGAAGCATGTGCGCGGTGAGCAGTACCAAATGCGTCGTTTACATAGCAATCGGCATAGCTTGCAAGCTTCTTTGTAAATTCTTTCTGGCTTTCTTTTACTTTGGCTTTACCAGCTTTCTTTTCGTCGTCAGTAGGATTTTCGCCAAGGTGATATGGTTTGCCTTCTTCTTCTTCGTAGAAACGTAGGTTTTCGAGAAGAACTACATCGCCGGGCTTCATCGAAGCAGTGATTTTCTTAGCTTCTTCGCCAGCGCAATCGCCTGCAAAAATAACTTTCTGGCCAATATTCTTTTCAACTGCAGGAATTACATGCTTCAGAGAAAATTTATCCTGAGCTTTTCCATCGGGACGGCCAAGGTGCGACATAAGAATCACAGAACCGCCGTCGGCTAATATTTTTTTAATGGTAGGAAGTGCGCCACGGATACGGGTATCGTCAGTTACTTCAAATGTTTGCTTGTTGAGCGGTACGTTAAAGTCAACACGAACAATAGCGCGTTTACCTTTAAAATTGTATTTTTCAATTGTTTGCATATTGTTGAAAATTATGGTTTTAAATTTGAAAACACAAAAGTAAAACAAAATTGGTTTCGGCATATGGAAAATTAGGAATTAATGTGAAAAATATAACAGAGTTTGTACTTTTATCATTGCTTAAAGATTGAATCATGAAAACCTATTCTAAGTTCCAGTTTGGCTGGCTTCTCCCGGTTATTTTTATTCCTTTTCTTGTCTTTTCGTACCTGGCGTACCGGTATCAATGGGGAAACAATCCCATGAATCTGTGGAGCTATATAGTACTCCAAATAATACTTGTAGGCTGTGTATTGTTGTTTTTGGGAATGCGTGTAACAGTTGACGAAACAAAAATTAAAGTCTCGTTCGGAATCGGGCTTATTTCAAAAACCGTTAAGCTAGCGGAAATAAAATCGGTGGAAATAGTTCGTAATCCCTGGTATTTTGGTTGGGGAATAAAAATCATTCCCAATGGAATGCTCTACAATATTTCCGGAAGGGATGCAGTGGAATTGAAATTCAAAAACTCGAAAAAAATTTTTCGCATTGGGACAGCCAATCCGCACGATCTCAAAAATGCCATAGAAACAAGGTTAATTCCCGAAAAATAAATGTACTTTAGAGTTTCTAAACATGAACCTATGGATATCAATAAATTCCTTGCAGAACCCGACAAAAAAGTAAAACTATC
>DATALJ010000224.1:0-15544 GCA_036261135.1 Bacteroidales bacterium | reverse complement strand
ATTTCTACATTTGTCGCAGCCAGAAACGCATCAGCCTTTTCAGGGATTCGTGCAATGGCAATCTTGATTTCTTCAATATATGAGGCCAAAAGCGCTAAAGCAGTTAAAGCAGCTGAACCAATTGCAAATCCTTTGCCAGTTGCAGCAGTTGTATTTCCCAGAGAATCGAGAGCATCGGTACGGACACGAACTTCTTTACCTAAACCGCTCATTTCGGCATTACCTCCAGCATTATCGGCTATAGGTCCGTAAGCATCGGTAGCAAGTGTAATGCCTAATGTTGAAAGCATCCCAACAGCAGCAATGGCGATACCGTATAGCCCCATGCTAATATTTTCGAAATTAAAGTTAGCAGCAAACAGAAACGCTAAAATTACCGATGCGCCTACAATTAACACGGGAATGGCAGTAGAAATCATCCCTGTGCCAATACCTGAAATAATTACTGTAGCGGGGCCGGTTTTTGTTGATTCGGCAATGTGTTGGGTAGGTTTAAAGCCAGAAGAAGTAAAGTATTCGGTGATTTTGCCAATACCAATACCTCCTAAAAGGCCTGCCATCATTGAGCCCCAGATTCCGAAATAATTTGGAATATTTAAATATTTCAGGATGAGGAATGCAAAGATTGCAATGAAAAGCGAGCTTACATTTACGCCTACAGATAAAGCACTAAGCAATTGTTTTTGAGATGCTCCTTCTTTTGCACGAACGAGGAAAATACCTAATATAGAAAGGATTATACCAACTGCGGCAATAATCATTGGCGCAATTACTCCGTTGAACTGTGTTTCAGTTCCAAGCGCTGCAAATGCCGTAGCACCAAGGGCAGCTGTAGAAAGAATGGCTCCGCAGTATGATTCATATAAGTCTGCGCCCATACCTGCAACGTCACCTACGTTGTCGCCTACGTTATCGGCAATAGTGGCCGGGTTGCGCGGGTCGTCTTCCGGAATGCCAGCTTCTACTTTTCCCACAAGGTCGGCTCCTACATCGGCAGCTTTTGTGAAAATACCACCGCCAACACGGGCAAACAATGCCTGGGTTGAAGCACCCATACCGAATGTAAGTGTAGTTGTGGTTATAATAATTAATTTCATTGAAGGGTCAGTAGCAATTACGCTATTTGTTGTCGAATCTAATGCTCCAATAATGTGTTGAAGTGCAAAGAACCAGATGGAGATGTCTAACAAACCTAATCCTACTACAACCAATCCCATTACTGCTCCTGAGCGGAAAGCAACTCTCAAACCATCGTTTAATGAGCGCTGAGCTGCATTTGCTGCACGTGCTGAGGCATATGTGGCGGTTTTCATTCCAAAGAAACCAGATAACCCTGAAAAGAACCCGCCTGTAATAAATGCGAAAGGTACCCATGGATTCTGAATGCCTAATCCATAAGCCATGAATGCAAAAAGAATAGTTAAAATAATGAAAACGATACCTACAACTTTGTACTGTTGTTTTAAATAAGCCATTGCGCCTTTACGAACGTGCGAAGCAATGAGCTTCATCGTGTCTGTTCCTTCACTTTCTTTCATCATTTGCTTAAAAAAGTAGAAAGCAAAGATCAAAGCCAGTATGGATGCTCCAGGAACTAGCCAGAATAAATTATTGATCATACTTAAAGTTTTAAGTTAATAAATAGGGTAGTTGGTATACTTTTCTATGAATCAAAAGTAGCCTTGCTGAAAATGTAAATATGGGTAAGGGTATATTTTGATTGTAGTATACTCCTGTAAATTTAGCATTTATTTCTACTTTTTGCGTGTTTTAGAGGTACAATATTTCATCCTGCCCAGTTTTCTCTGTCGAGGCTTCGGTATTGGATAGCTTCTGCTAAATGATAAGATTGTATTGTTTCGTTTTGTTCGAGGTCGGCTATGGTACGTGAGACTTTTAAAATACGATCGTACGCTCTGGCCGAAAGACCGAGCTTTTCCATTGCGTTTTTGAGCAGTGTCTGGCCTGCTGCATCTATTTCGCAATGCTTACGCAGCATTTTCGACGACATTTGTGCATTGCAGTGTACACCTTTGCTGCCAGAGAATCTATTGGCCTGTATATTGCGTGCATTTACTACACGTTCGCGAATAACATGGCTCGATTCAGCAAGCCGTTGCTCCGAGAGCTTCTCGAATGCTACGGGTACCACTTCAATATGAATGTCGATCCTGTCCAATAAAGGTCCTGAAATTTTGTTGAGGTATTTTTGCACAACGCCTGCCGTGCATACGCAGTTTTTATCGGGATGGTTGTAGTAACCGCACGGGCAAGGGTTCATTGAGGCTACAAGCATGAAACTAGCGGGGTATTCAACGGTAAATTTAGCACGAGAGATGGTAATTAGCCTGTCTTCGAGGGGTTGGCGCATTACTTCGAGCACTGTTCTTTTGAATTCAGGCAATTCATCGAGAAAAAGTACGCCATTATGCGATAAAGAAATTTCGCCCGGTTGTGGAAACGTTCCGCCACCGACTAAGGCGACGTCCGAAATCGTATGGTGAGGACTGCGAAAGGGCCGCGTGGTGATAAGGGATGAATTTTTGTCTATTTTCCCTGCTACGGAATGGATTTTAGTTGTCTCGAGTGCTTCGTTTAAAGTTAACGGAGGTAGTATGGTCGACAAACGCTTTGCCAGCATTGTTTTTCCTGCACCTGGAGGGCCAATCATAATAATGTTGTGGCCTCCGGCAGCTGCAATTTCCAGAGCCCGCTTTACATTTTCCTGTCCCTTTACATCGGCAAAGTCAACATCGTATCCGTTAATCTTTGCAAGGAATTCCTGATGAATGTCTATGGTGGTTTCCGGAATATCTTCGGTTTGGTTAAAGAAGTTTATTACCTGCTTTATATTTTCTGCTCCGTACACTTTAATACCATCTACAACTGCTGCTTCGCGTGCGTTCTGAACGGGTAAAACGATGCCTTTGAATCCTTCGTCCCTTGCCTGGAGGGCGATAGGTAAAACACCTTTAATAGGTTGCAGGCTTCCATCGAGCGAAAGTTCGCCCATGATGATGTAATCGTTGAGTTTGTCTGGCATTATCTGCTCGGAACCCGCTAAAATGCCTATCGCAAGAGGTAGGTCGTATGCTGAGCCCTCTTTGCGTATGTCGGCTGGGGCCATGTTTATTACAACTTTCTTGCCAGGCATGCGGTAGCCATGTGTTTGCAATGCCGACTCTATTCGCTGCTGGCTTTCTTTTACAGCGTTATCTGGTAGGCCAACAAGGTAAAAGTTTACACCTTGGGAGATGTTCACTTCAAGTTGGATGGTTATTGCTTTTATGCCATAAACAGCACTTCCAAATGTTTTAACTAACATAGTAAATTTATTTTGTTTGATGAAGGATAAGTGGCATTAGGTCAAATGTTATATGTCGGGTATGCTATACATAAAAACATTACTAGTTCAATTTAGTAGTGGTAGCTTTACTTCCATAAACTGCGCTATCGAATGTTTTAACAAGCATGGCACTGTTTTATTTTCTTAATAACCGCTGCAGCCTCTTACTTTTCTCAACTGAATTCTGCATCCCCTCGCAGCCGCAGCTTTTATACTTTTCTTTTTTACTACAACCAAATATAAGATTTATTCCGAAACGAAGGTTAATATTGTGTGTATTTAACGGATAAATCATACCCAAAACGTTATCGGTAAAGGCGTAGAACTGAACTGGCGATTTCCCGATAACAACTCCGGTCCCGATGTTTTTAAAACTGTGGTAAAGATACGACCAGGATAGCGCAACATGCATGTTTCTGGCAAATTCATAGCTGGCCGAGGCCGAAAACCCAGGACTTACCTTGTACCGGTATATCTTGGCAGTTGCAACCAGGTTGAGCGTTGTTTTTGGCGAATATTGGTAGGCGTAGTTCAGGTAAATCCGCGGAGCCAGAAAACTGGTATAGCTTTTTTGCGTGAGTTCGGTATTCATATTATTGAAAACGGAATCTACCGTTCGTCGTAAAAAGTAGCCTACAACCAGCGAATCGCCCGATTGCCCGTTGTAGTTGTATTCTCCTTCAACAGTATAATTGTTTGGCGTGCTGGCGTAGCGGATAAATCCCAGGTCCAATATGCTGCCTGAAATGGTTTCTACCTCCGAGCGTTTTTTAATAAACCCCAGATCCAATGCAAGTCCCATGTTTTTTGCATTAAGCAATATGTCGCGCACACTTCCGTTGCGCCGTATGTTGGTTGGTTTTCCATACTGATCCAGAGACATGGTAATGGGTAGCGATGCGTTTGCTAGCATATCGGCTTTAAAGGATAATTCGAATGTATTATCGTTGGTGTATAAGCTTGCATCTTTTGCCCGCGATAATACGTTGAGCTTACCGAATAGCAGCTTTCCTTTAATACCAAGTGTTGTGGTTTTATTTATCTGCTGGGCAACTCCCAGAGCATACTCTCTGCGATTATCCATAATGAGCCCACTTCTGGAGAAATTTGCTTGTGAGCCCTCGTATAATGTGTTGCCTCCCGTTGCCACGGCAAATAAATCGCGGTTAAAAAAGCCCGCTGCATCTGCCTTTTCGTGAATTGAAAAGGTAATATATTTCTTTTTGTGCCAGAACCCGATGTTAAAAAGCGCTACATAACCTTCCACAGCGGCGGAGCGTACCCGGCCCGGGCTAATATTTGAAGGCTCAATGATATAGCCATCGCCGTCTTTTCTGAACAATTGTTTGAAGGAAAAAGCATCGTTCCCGTAATTCAGGTGGACGGAAGATAGCACGGGTACTCCTATGAATAGCTTACATGGATTCTGAAATGCGGGGTTAAGCGTGTTTACCTGTGGATTGGTGGGTTCAATATACATCGTAACATTTTGTTGTGCATTCGTATGGAAGCATGTAAACAAAATGGTTATGAATGTTAAGCAATGGCAGAATGCTCTTTTCATTATAGCTGATCCAATCCTATATTGAGTTTAATTCGTAACCCTACATGGTAGACAATCTGGCTGGTTTCATAAAACCGAACAGCGTCTTGTCCCGGCTTGGCTACTTGTATATAGCTTTTTGTAAAGTAGTATGCTATGTTTGTGAATTGGTTAATTTGGTCGCGTGTTAATGGAAAATCGAAACTGGAAATTCCGGAGCTTGTAACCTGGCCATCGTTGTTGGTTCTGCCATTATTTATTTGCACAGGCCCCGACGCACTTATCGAATCTACAATATTTTTGTTGCCATCAAGAAAATAAATTTGCATAATAACCGGAGTGGGTAGCGTACTTTCGGTGTATAAACGAAATGATATGCGCTCAGCATTTTCAATCCATTTGGCATTCAGGTTAAAGGTGAAGTTAAGCGTGTCGATATGCTCAAAATAGACTGAATTGATGGGGTACGGCACATCATTGTAGTAAACCAACCCTTTAGACCCGGGAATTGATGATCCGGGAATGTTAAAATCTTCGCGTATGCTGTAGGTAGAAGCACCTAGTGGAATGGAATATTCAGGTTTTAGATGGGTTTTGTCGAAAGTGTCATTAAAATCTTCATTCACACATCCTGTTATCAGACCGGCAAATAATAGTATGAATATTAGTGCTTTCACGATACTTTATTAAGTTAAAAGGTATAGCAATTCTAATATTGTAGAATACTATTTAAAATAAAGGTATAACGAAAGCAGGAATATTGGATTATTTTTTGATGTTTAGTTCGATATATTGGATTAAAGAATGAATAATTTTTATATGAATTTCCTGTACCCTGTCGGAGTAGGCGGTGTTTGGAATTCTTAACTCGGCGTGGGCAATGGCAGCCAGCTCTCCTCCAGTTTTCCCGGTAAGTGCAACTACTTTCATTCCTTTGGATAAAGCCGCGTTTGCAGCATTTACTATATTTTTTGAGTTTCCGCTAGTGCTAATGGCAAGGAGCACATCACCTTCTTTTCCAAAACCTTCAATAAACCGGGAGAAAATATGGTCGAAACCATAATCGTTGGCTACGCAGGTAATGTGCGAAGGATCGCTAATGGCAATGGCGGGGAGAGAAGGCCGGTCGTCGCGGAATCTTCCTGAAAGTTCTTCTGCAAAATGCATGGCATCGCACATCGAACCGCCGTTACCACATGAAAAGATAACATGGCCCTTATTTATTGTTTCTGCCATAATGTTGCCGGCATTTTCGAGAGCAACCCAGTTGTATTCGTTGTTGATAAAATCGTCAAGTACCTGACGTGCCTCAATAAAATTGTTCTTTATAATATCAATCATTTTGCTGAATGTATAGTTTGCAAGTTTACGAAAAAAGGTTTTATTCTGGGTAATTTTAATCTTCTTTTCTGATACAATGTCAAATTGGCAAAAAACAGATTGGTACACAAATTGAATGTTGTTTATTGAATTGGGCTAAAATATTCTACCTTTGTATAATTTAACTGAATACTATGTTAGGACTTTCGTTTTTAAAAACATCTAAATATAAAAAGTTTGAATTTGCTCCCCGTTATTACGATGAACGAAAAGAGCGAAGAGAAGAATTGATTAAACAATTGGAAGAAGAGGACCGTGCAAGAAAGGGTGGAGGTTCCATTAGCGATTATCAATCGCATCTAAAGAAAGGTTATTTATCAAACTACCGGAGGAAAACAGAGCGTAAGGAGAGCAAAAACTCTATGGTACGGCTTGCTATTATTCTTACATTACTAATGGCTCTTTTTTACTGGCTTTTACGATAGTCTGCAATTATGTCCGATATTATAAAACTTTTACCGGATTCAGTAGCTAACCAAATTGCGGCAGGCGAAGTTGTTCAGAGGCCATCGTCGGTAGTAAAGGAGCTCGTTGAGAATTCCATCGATGCCGGGGCTTCCAATATTCAGGTAGTTGTAAAAGACGCTGGAAAAACTTCCATTCAGGTGATTGATAATGGCTGTGGTATGTCTCCAATGGATGCCCGCATGGCATTCGAAAGGCATGCTACATCCAAAATTACAGAGGCGAAAGATTTGTTTGCCATACAAACCCTGGGTTTTAGGGGCGAAGCATTGGCTTCGATAGCTGCTGTGGCCGAAGTTAAATTACGGACTAAACGTATTGAGGACGAATTGGGGACTGCAATTGATATTGCAGCAAGCGAAATAACTATGCAGGAGGCCACCGTGTGCGCAAATGGTACCAATTTTACCATTCGCAATCTGTTTTTTAATGTTCCTGCACGCCGAAAGTTTCTTAAAGTTAATAATACCGAGTTAAAACATATCATAAACGAATTTCAGCGGGTAGCTTTAACGCATCCCGAAATTGAATTTTCGTTAAATCACAACAATGTCGATATCTACCATCTTCCGCAAAGCAATTTCCGCCAGCGGATATGCAATGTATTTGGCAAAACTATTAATCAGCATCTGGTTCCTATTAATGCTGATACATCCATTGTGAAGATTTCGGGCTTCATAGGTAAGCCAGAAGCAGCCAAGAAGACCTTCGGCGAACAGTTTTTCTTTGTAAACGGCCGTTTTATTAAACATCCGTATTTACATAAGGCGGTATTGAAGGCATATGATCAGCTTCTTCCGAATGAAACGCTGCCTTCGTACTTCATTTATTTCAATGTAGATCCGGAAACCATTGATATTAACATTCATCCCACAAAAACAGAAGTTAAATTTGAGGATGAGCAAAGCATTTACCAGATACTGCTGGCTTCGTTGCGCGAATCGCTTGGTAAATTCAATATTGCACCATCGCTCGATTTTACGATCGACACCTCTATTGATATTCCGGTTGCACGAAAGGATGGGGAAATTAAACAACCTGTAATTGATATCAACCCGTTTTATAATCCGTTCGACAACGAGAAAACGGGAGGCTATTCTTCTCCACGCATGTCGCAGCGCGATATAGATAATTCCCAAAATTGGGATAAGCTGTACAGCGGTTTTGAACAATCTGGATTTACTACCAATAGAGATGATGATGTAGAAGCTGCACCGGTAGACAGATTTGTTTCGGCGAATACGTCAGAGAATAGTACCATAAATACGCTGCAATTAAAGAATAAATATATTCTTACCCCTGTAAAATCAGGGTTAATGGTGATCGATCAGAAGCGAGCCCATGAGCGAATTCTTTTTGAGCAATTTATGGGTATGGTTTACCATGAACAGTCTTTCACTCAGCAAAGTCTGTTTCCTGAAGTGGTTGAATTTACAGTGCCCGAAATACAATGCATCAAGGAAATCGGAGATGATATTCGGGCATTTGGCTTTGATTTTGAGGTCAACAACGATTCGGAAGTTGTGATAAAAGGTTATCCTTCCGATTCTTCAACTTTAAACGTTGGAGAGTTGTTTAAAGACATTGTTCATACCTGTATGGATGATACGGCAAACGATATTAAACTTGAGAAGCGCGAAAAGATTGCTATTCAGATGGCAAAGTCGGCAGCTGTTCCGTATGGTAAGTCTTTAACGCACGAAGAAATGCGTAATTTAGTAGATCATTTGTTTGCATGTGAAATGCCCAATTTTACACCTTCGGGTAAGAGCATCATCTCCATACTTACAATGGACGAAATAGAAAAACGATTATAAATAGAAAGAGAGATAAAATGTATAATGTAGGATTTAATCGATTTGGAGGTACTCCGCCTGTTATAAAAAATCTTATTTATTTAAATGTTATTATGTTTGTTGCCACCTGGGTGTTCTCATCCAGATTTGGGGTGGATTTAATCCAGAAATTGGGAATTCATTATCCTTCATCTGAGCTTTTTAAACCAGTACAGTTTGTAACCCACATGTTTATGCATGCCGGCATATGGCATATTTTCTTTAATATGTTTGCATTGTGGATGTTCGGTAAGGTTCTGGAAAGTGTTTGGGGAAGCCAGCGATTCTTCATTTACTATATTGTAACAGGACTTGGAGCAGCTACCATACATTTGTTTGTTACCTATTTACGGATAAGAAGCATTACTTCGGGAATGGATCCGGAAATGGTTTCAATGGTTTACAATCAAGGACTTGATGTTATTGCTTCGAATAAGGAATTTACTGTTGAGGCTATGAACGAGCTGAATATGCTGATTAATACTCCCACAGTAGGTGCATCGGGCGCGGTTTATGGTGTATTGCTTGCATTTGGTATGCTTTTCCCAAATACTGAATTGATGTTTTTATTTCCGCCTGTTCCGATAAAAGCGAAGTATGTAGTAATAGGCTATGGTGCTATTGAACTCTTTACCGGACTTACGCAGCCAGGTAGCAATGTGGCTCACTTTGCACATCTGGGAGGGATGCTGTTCGGGTTTATCCTTATTAAATACTGGAACACAAAACGTACAAATTTCTATTAATATAAAATTGCTCGATCGATGGCAAGTGTACTTGAGGAATTGAAACAGAATTTTACTAAGGGTACGGCATTGGTAAAATTTATCTATGTTAATGTAGCCGTTTTCCTTGTTTATAATTTGGCTTACCTGTTGCTGTTCTTTTGGAACCAGGAGGATACCGCAGCCTACTATATTACTCAATGGCTTGCTATACCCGCTTCGTTACCTGCTCTTTTGCTTAAACCCTGGACGATTATTACGTATATGTTTTATCATCAGGATATCTGGCATATTCTGTTCAATATGCTCTTTTTATACTGGTTTGGTAATATATTTCTCATGTATTTCGATTCCAAAAAGTTTACATCTATCTATTTTTTAGGTGGAATACTGGGAGGAATCTTTTATTTGACGGCATTCAATACATTGTCGGTTTTTAAAGGTGGCTCCGATTTCAGTGTATTGTTAGGCGCTTCGGCTTCTGTTATGGCTATCGTATTTGCAATTTCGCTGTACGTCCCAAATTTCAAGGTAAACATGCTTTTTTTCGGCGAAGTTAAATTGATTTACATTGCATTGTTTACTGTTGTGCTTGATCTGATTATGATTCCGAAAGAAAATCCTGGAGGACATATTGCCCATTTAGGCGGGGCCTTGCTCGGTTTCTTGTTTGTATTTCAGTATAGGAAAGGAATCGATATTACCAAGGGCTTTACTAAATTGATTGATTTTATCGGCTCGTTGTTCAAACCCCGTAAGTTAAAAGTAGCGCATAAAAAGCCGGTTAACGATATGGATTACCGAAAAACCAAAGTTGATGCACAAAAAGAAATTGACAGGATTTTGGATAAAATTTCGAAGGGCGGATACGAGAGCTTAACAAAAGAGGAGAAGGAAACGTTGTTCAGAATGGGGAATTCAAACTGATACTATTGAAACATTTCTTTTCAGGCATATTGTTTAAACTGAATATTGTTGCGGCATTTTTTTTATTGCTGTCGTACTTGTCTGTTTTTGTTTCTCCGCAGCATTTCTGGCCCTTGGCAATATTTGGTCTTCTTTATCCGTATTTATTAATTATCAATGTACTGTTTGTTTTATTCTGGGCTTTCGTTCTCAGAAAGAAATTTCTTCTGTCGCTTATTGTTGTTCTTTTAGGGGGCGCTTTCCTATTCAGGAACATTCAATTTCCTTTGCCATTTGTGAAGAAAGATACCAAAAGCGAGGCTCCATCTTTTAAAGTAATGAGTTTCAATGTGCGGCTTTTTAATTTGTATAAATGGATAAAAGTAGACAATGCCGGTAGCGAAATTTCGAAGTACGTAAAAGCTGAGTCGCCCGATATTATTTGTTTTCAGGAATTCTATACACGGGAGAGAGGCTCTCTTACTGAAGAGAATCTGTTGCGGAAACTTAGTCCAGCCAAATACAAGCACATTAAGTATACGCTGCGTAAACCAGGGGTTTCTAACTTTGGAATTGCCACATTTAGCCGTTTTCCAATTATAAATACCGGCGAGATCAGGTTTTCCAATACTTTCAATCAATGTATCTATTCCGATCTGAAAGTGGGCAACGATACCATACGTTTGTATAATATTCATTTACAATCGTATCGGTTGCAGAAGGAAAATTATGAATTTCTCGATTCGTTGAAGTTCGCATACAATGCAAGGCAGGTAAAGGGGCTTAAAAATTTCACCTATCGGGTTAAAACAGCATACATTAAACGTAGTGTACAGGCTGATACGGTAGCCGCTCATATTCTTACATCACCTTACCCGGTTATTGTTTGCGGCGATTTTAACGATTCGCCTGTATCGTATGCCTATCAAAAAATTAGTACCGGGCTGAAAGACGCCTTTATCGAATCCGGGACAGGTTTCGGTAATACCTATCTCGGCCGATTCCCATCGTTACGAATTGATTATATTCTACATAGCCCTAAATTAGGGGCTTTCGACTACGCAATCCCCCAAATTGGGTTGTCCGATCATTCACCGGTTGTGTGCAGGATTAAAAAAGCCGAAAAACGCAAATGAGGCCCAACGGCTTCCTTTCTCCTTGCCTGTTAATTGCTTGTTCATAAAAAACTTGAATTCTATTTAAATTATCCTTAATTTTAGTTTAAACTTGTGAAGTGAAACGTGAATTTCTGTAAAACAGAATTTTATGACACCGATTCAGGAACAAAAACTCCATATTTTCCTATTGTTCAGGGATGATTTTACCAAAAGATCGCTGAATGAAGATCTCCACCCCTCGTTGAAACCGCACTTCGAAAATTTCCTGTACTATTTAAACCTCATTTTGAAAACCCGCGATATGATGGAAGAAGTAACTAAAACAACCGAAGATTATTCCTTTACAAGGAATGAAATTATCCAGTTTACATTGTCTTTATCGCGAAAAGTTACTGCTTTCGCCTTATTGGAAGAGATGATTGAAACTCAGGGCACCTTCTGTTATACGTGCAACGAATTAGAGAATGAAGACGACGGTAAGCTGATTGCTCAATGCAAAGGTATGTTACAGTTTATTGCTTCGCATCTTGACGATTTGGTGGATTATGATGTGGATGGCGATACTGTTCTCGCTTATCATAATTTAATTGATCGTTTTAAGCTTGTGATTGAAAGCAAGACCATGAGCAATGAACTGGAGCAATTGCATGCTCCGCAGGTTGCCGAACTGTTTCACAAAACCGAGGAAATCTTCGTCAATCAGCTAACGGGAGGCACCATTAAGTGTTAGTTCCTTTTTCATGATAGAAGGGCCTTATATTTTGATTGAAAAGTTATCGTAATTTTTTATATTGCATTCCAATATTCCATCTATTATGACGCTCGATAACAAAAAGACTGCATTAAATTTTCAATTGCGCCGCTTATTAATTCTTTTCCTGGTGTCAATGGTTATTATTTTTTTCTACAACACGGATTACCTTCGCGAACCATTTCTTGGCGTTTCGCGAGGAGCATACACTATTATTCTGATTGGCCTGTATTTGCTTTATTATATGACAGGGATAGTGCGCAACTATAATTATTTTTTCTTCAGCGACAATGGGTTAAAGCTTATTTTCAGATTTTATTCTTTACGTCCGTTGAGTAAAAGACAGAGCTCCATTGAGATTGATAAGCCCAACTTTATATCTTACTCCATAAAAAAGCCTGCATTTGGCTTCTTCAAGAAATTGTACCTCTCGCAGCGTATGCCTAATGGAACGATTGCCACCTATCCACCTGTTAGTATCAGTCTGCTTAAAAAATCTGCAATTGCAAAACTGGAACAGTCTCTTAAAAGCTTTAGCAAAGGATGAGTATTTATTAGCTCCGTAAAACGCCTGTAACCGTTACCTCATGGATGACCCCCTTTTAAAATATAAGATTGGAATAAGTCTCATTCCGGGCATTGGCAATATCAATGCGAAAAAGCTAATTGCCTACACTGGAAGCGTCGAAGCCGTCTTTTTAGAAAAGAAAGCGGCGTTGCTTAAAATTCCCGGAATAGGAGAGCGTCTGGCCGAGCAAATTCGTAACCAGCAAATAATTGGTCAGGCAGAAAAGGAAATCGCATTTATCGAGAAATACACTATAGGCTATTCTTTTTATTTAGACGATGATTATCCTGTACGCCTTAAGAATTGTGAGGATTCGCCAATCGTTTTCTTTTATAAAGGGCAGACAGATTTCAATAAGGCTAAAGTGATCAGCGTGGTTGGAACCCGCAATGTTACAGATTATGGAAAGGATTGTTGTAGCGAGCTCATACGAGGGTTGAAGCAACGCGAACATGATGTTACCATTGTGAGTGGCCTGGCATATGGGGTCGATATTAACGCACACCGTGCAGCGCTGAAGAATGGGTTACACACCATAGCTGTGCTGGCACACGGGTTAAATACATTGTATCCTTCAGCTCACAAGGCTACAGCCAAAGAAATATGCGAACATGGCGCCTTGCTTACTGATTTCACCAGCAGCATCCTTCCTGAACGCAATACATTTGTGAAACGGAACCGGATAATCGCGGGTTTATCTGATGCTACTATTGTAGTGGAATCGGGGATTAAAGGCGGGGCATTGATTACAGCCGATTTTGCCAATTCATATAACCGCGATGTGTTTGCTTTTCCTGGGCGCTGTTCCGATGGATATTCAAGAGGTTGTAACTGGTTAATTAAGTCGAATAAAGCCGCACTGGTTGAATCTCCCGAGGATATCGAGTATTTGATGGGATGGGAGAATAATCAGAAACATGTTCCTAAACAAGCTGAATTATTTGTTGAACTTACCGACGAGGAACAGATGATAGCCGATGTGCTTAGAGAGAGCAGCGAGCTTCCCGTCGATATCATTGCTATTCGTGTGGATATGCCTGTTAGCAAGGTTTCTGCTGCCTTGTTAAACCTGGAGTTTTCGGGCATAATTACATCGTTACCGGGCAAAATATACCGATTGAAAGCTTAGCCTGAGAGATTAACAATCCGCTCAAAATCTTTTTCAATTCATTTGATTTTCAGTCTCAGTTTTGTAACTTTCTCTGAACTAGCAAGCTGCTGTTTTCTTATTTTATTTGCCTCATTAAGGTTTGCAATTGTCGGAACAGGAGAGGCGAATAGCTGAACAGGAGCGAAGAATAAACGCCAGGTTTATTGCCTGGCGTTCTGCTATATAAGTGAATATGCTATTTTTTAGCTACATAATTGGCAATCCAGTCACCAACTTCGCTGGTTGAATGGGCTTTGCCTTCCCCAGCAATGTCTACCGTAACTACGCCAGCTGCTATAGAAGCTTCAACGGCTTCGCGGATTAACGCACCGGCTTCGGGCATACCTAATGAATATTCGAACATTAACGCGGCAGAAAGAATGGTCCCAAGCGGGTTTGCAATGTTCTTGCCTGCTGCCTGCGGGTATGAACCGTGGATTGGCTCAAACACAGAGGTGTGAATACCTACCGATGCAGAAGGAAGTAATCCCAGCGATCCGGTAATTACGCTAGCTTCGTCGGTAAGGATATCGCCAAACATGTTTTCGGTAACCATTACGTCGAATTTCTTAGGCCAGGTTACAAGCTGCATGGCAGCATTGTCAACAAACATGAAATCGAGTTCGATGTCGCTATATTCTTTATGAAGTTCCTGAACGGTTTCTCTCCAAAGGCGGGAGCTTTCCAATACATTGGCTTTGTCTACAGCAGTAACCTTTTTGTTGCGTTTACGTGCGTATTCAAATGCCAGTTTGGTAATACGGATGATCTCTTCCTTGGTGTATGTACATGTATCGAATGCAGTATTGCGGTCTTCGCTGCGACCACGTTCGCCAAAATAAATACCACCGGTTAATTCGCGGATTACAATAAAGTCAGCGCCATCAACCAACTCGGTTTTAAGCGGCGATTTATGTATGAGCGATTTGAATGTTGTAATAGGACGAATGTTGGCGTACAGACCCAAGGTTTTGCGCATGCGTAATAAACCTTGTTCAGGACGAACCTTTGCTTTTGGGTCGTTATCGAACTTTGGATCACCAATAGCCCCGAAAAGAACGGCATCCGACTTCATACAGATCTCATGCGTTTCGGCTGGATAAGGATCGCCGGTTTTGTCGATAGCGATAGCGCCTACCAATGCAGATGCATAGGTGAATTCGTGATTATACTTCTTCTCAATCGCTTTTACCACCTTTAGTGCCTGATCGATTACCTCAGGTCCGATACCGTCGCCGGCTAAAACTGCAATGTTTTTTTTCATTTTTCTTTGTCGCTAAGCCATAATTGAACCTTGCTCGTATGTGCAGGCCCCGATATGGATTTGTTTTACATCTATGTTAATTAATTATTAATGCTACATCTATGGTTTAAAAACTTTCGTTTTCAATAATATTCAACATCTTCATGGTTGCTTTGATTGCTGCGACGGTTTGGTCCGAATCGAGCCCGCGTGTCTTGAATTCGCGATGGTTCTGCCAGGTAATTACGGTTTCCACAAGTGCATCGGTTCTTCCCCCTGGCGGAATGGTTACAGCATAGTCGATTAGCTTGGGAAGCTTCTTTTTCAGGGATTTGAATATTTTATAGATGGCTTCCATGAATGCGTCATACTGTCCGTCGCCCGAAGCCGACTCTTCGTACAGCTTCTTGTTTATTTCGATGCTTACCGAAGCTACAGGGTTCAAACCATTGGAAGATGAAAGCATGTAATTTCTAAGCTTTATCTTTTGCTCAATAAGAGAGCTGTTCAAAAC
>DATALJ010000221.1:0-2515 GCA_036261135.1 Bacteroidales bacterium | reverse complement strand
GGTATTTCAAATGAAGGCAGACCGTTTTTGAATTCGGCGGATCCACCACCACCTACTGGGTTGAAACCAAACGAAAAAGAGAATTTGTTTACATTGTAAGCTGCATAAAGCGTAGGGAAGAATGGTGCATCTACTGATCCTTTAAACAGGGATTGGTTCAATCCACTGTAAGAATTATCCACTTCTCTTCTTTGAAAAATGGACTGGTTGCTTAAGGATAGAAACAATCCTTGTCCTAAATTTGCTGTTGCAGCGGGATTGTAATAAACTGCATCTACCCCAAGTGTTGCAGCTGTAGAAGGGTTACGGGTCCATGTTGCGCTATTGTTGGTATTTGTTACAATACCACCTGCGAAAAGGCTCAAAGAAGGCACAAAAAGGCATAATGCTAAAGAAAGCGATCTCAATTTCATAATTCATCAAATTAGTTTAAACATATGTGTTGTTGGTGCAAAAATCCTGTAGTTTGTTGTAATTTAATCAGCTTAAACGCTCAATATTAATACTTTATGTTTTATATTTTGCATTAATAATTAAACAAAAACCAAATCACAAATAACCTTGCTAATGCGGCTTAATTGTGAAATAAGTCACTGTTGTGCTTCTCTGTAAAATGAAAAAGATTGTTATTGATTGCAGATTTAACGAAGATTGATAACTTAGTGTTTCAAAAATTCAAAGAAATATGTATCGCAGACTGTTTAAATTTGTTGTAACAACGCTTACAATACTCACTGCAAACCTCGTTACCACATATATTTCCGAATATTTAATAAGTTACAAATCGCATCTTCGTCCCATCACTTTCTCGCTGGTTGCCATGGGTATTATTTGCATCATTTTTTATCCTTTGTTTATCAAATTAGAGGAATGGATAAATGGCATTTCTTCTAAAATAGCTAAAGGAGGTAAATCGTTGGGCGGTAAATACCTGGGCCTTATCATTGTTTATTTCTCCTGCCTTGCAATTTTAACCTATTTATATGCTAAGTTATGGTACAAAATTGATCTGTTAAAGATATTATTCTCAGGTAAAATCAGTTATTACCTGTAATGAGTTATTCAGAAAGGCTGGTAAATAAGTTTTTTACCTTTTAAAATTCATTAGATTTTCTTCAGATTTTTACTTATCTTAGAGTTTAAACTCTCAACAAAATACGTCATTAAATAGGATTGTTGTTTATACCTTAAATTACCTGTTGTTTGGGCAATAGGACTATGCAACTACTTGAAAAACTCGAAAAAACATAACACTTTGTTAAACAAAATTCTATATATCGACGACGATTTAACAAACCTGGAGGTATTTAAAACACTCCTTGCCGAAGACTACGATATTATCACCACCTGGAGTACCTCGGTTGCCTACGATCTGTTACATCAGCACGATATTAAAGTAATAATTGCCGACCAAAGGATGCCTGAGGAAAACGGTCTCGCTTTTCTGGAGCGGATTTCGCCCGAGTTCCCCGATATAATCAAGATCATCTTTACAGCGCACCTGGATCATGATGCGGCGATGAAAGCTGTAAACCAGGGAGGCATTTACAGGTATATACTAAAGCCTTGGAATACCAAGGAAATGAAGGTTACTATTAATAATGCGATCAGTCATTTTGATCTGCAACGCGAAAACAAAAACCTGCTGAACGAACTCCAGCATAAGAACAACGAACTGGAAGACGCTTTTAACAAGCTAAAGGAAAGCGAAAAAAAATTCTTCAATATTTTTGCCAACAGTACCGATGGTATAGCTATCCTGAAAGAAAAAGAAATTTTGGATGTGAATCCGGCCTTTTTGCGAATTACCGGGTATTCGCATCAGGCAGAAAAGGATACCATCAATAATTATATTCGCAGAATTTTCCCTTCATTTCTTCAGATCGCTCCTTCGGATAACCTTGAAGCAGAGGCTTCTTCGAACGAAATAGAACTCACACCCCCTGGATCCGGCAAAAAATACCTTGAATTGTTTAATCGCCCCTTTAACTACAACGGCGACACAGCAAACCTTTCTATACTGCACGATGTTACAGAGCGGAAAATGGTTGACCAGAAGATAATGGAGGCGATTCTTCAAACACAGGAGGAAGAGCAGGGTCGAAACGCACGAGAACTGCACGATGGACTGGGCCCGATACTGTCGACCCTGAAAATGTACATCGAATGGCTGGCCGATCCTTCAAACAATAACAATAACAGGGATACTGTAACCCAAAAAACAATTGTTGCTATTAACGAAGCCATTTCCATAGTTAGAGAAATAGCAAATAAGCTTAGTCCGCACGTTTTACAACGATTTGGCCTTGTAAACGCATTACAATCCTATGTCGACAATATTAAAGAAACCTTTAATATTGAAATAGTGCTATCTTCTAACCTTTACTCAAGACTCCCGTCCAATATTGAGAATACACTTTATCGCGTATTGCTCGAGTGTATCAATAATACCATTAAACATGCGAATGCACAAAAAATAATTATTAAATTCAAACTCCAATCCGATCTTTTAACC
>DATALJ010000109.1:0-2820 GCA_036261135.1 Bacteroidales bacterium | reverse complement strand
GGCTCGATCCGGCCAATACAGGTGCAAGAAAATTAAGAGGCATCGATCCAAATAATGTATCGGCTTTTAATGTGTATTGGACTTCATCTCCTTCTACTATTGAGATGGATTCTACTGTGCGGTTCCGTGATGAAACTGTAGGGGCTGGTATTACTCGCAAGTGGACTTTTGAGGGTGGCGAACCTGCAACCTCTACCCAAGCCAACCCGGTAGTCCGATATCCACAACCAGGCACATATAACGTTTCGCTTGAAATAACTTTTAACGGAAAAAAGTATACAAAGGCCCGTACGGATTATGTTTATGTAAAGTCTAAATCAGCATGGGTATTGCAGCATACTCGGTTTTCCAAGCCAGAGCGAGGCATCCAGGGAATTGGTATTATTGATTCGTTGCATGTTTGGGCTTGGGCTTATGATGGTATGGATGCCTCGAACCAAATCAAAGAGTATACGGTTACTGAGAATGGCGGACGAACATGGAAAACCGATTCAATTGTATCTGATGCGCTCATAGGATACGGGATTGGTAATATTTATCCAATTAATAAAGATACAATCTATGCTACCGTTTTTGGCCCCAATGGAGGAGGTAAAGTCCTCTGTTCGCGCAATAGCGGCGATTCATGGGTTATCCAGGCAGGCGCGGCTTATAATTCGCCCGAAAGCTTTCCTAACTTCGTGTATTTTTTCGATAAAAATACGGGCATTGTGTGCGGCGATCCAACCGACGGGAACTTCGAAATATATATTACCTCGAATGGAGGCAACGACTGGACGATTGTACCCAAAGCCAATATTCCCACAAACAAGACCGGCGAAACGGGTACAACCAATATGTACGATGCTGAAGGGGATACCATCTGGTTTGGCACTAGTGAAGGCCGTGTATACAGATCAATAAACCGGGGATTGAACTGGACTGTTACGCTTACCGGATTAACTGGTCAAACAACCGTTAAATTCAGAAATTCAAAAGTGGGATTTGCTATTGCAAGAGGAACAAACTATGCTGTAAAGAAAACACTTGACGGAGGCGAAACGTGGCAGGATTATACGCTTCCTCCATATTTCCTGAAAGGCGATCTGGTATATGTTCCGGGAACTAAAGCCACTTGGCTTAACGTCAGCTCGGGGTATCCATCAGGCTCATCTTTTACAACTAATGATGGTGCAAGTTTTTCTCCTATCGATGTTGGTATTCAGTACACCACGGTAGCCTTTTTCGACGAATATACCGGGTGGGCAGGAAGCTTCAATATCGATTCCACGTTGGGCGGTATTTACAAGTGGGATAAAATGAATCCGTTGCTTACCGATATTAGGGAATTTCCCGGTGATAGCACACCCAAAGGTTTTATAGAACTATTCCCTAATCCCATCGAAAATTTGGCTACACTAAAAATTAATGGAGATATGAAGCGCGGAACGGCGTATGTCATTAATTTACAAGGTAAATGTGTCCGGACTTTTAATGTAGCTGAATCTTTAGGCAGTTCATCTCAAAGTTTTGATTTTTCAGGTTTACTTGCAGGTGTGTATATTTTACAGGTAGTAAGTACTGAACATACCGAAAATATTCGTTTCCTTAAATTTTAATTTCATGTTCAGATGATTTTATGAGCTTAATAATTGACTTCGAAATTGGTACGGAATTTCATGTCTTTTTAAATGGAAATGACGGGTTATTTTGCTAAATTTATCATAATAAAAATGTTTTTAATCAAATATAATGGGCAATAAGAGTAAAACAATTCTCTGGCTTACAACATAAAAATTTATCATACGTATATAACGTAACATACTGAAATTAACCTAATATTCTTACAATGAATCTCCTTTATATTGAAAGCACCAATTATACCCCACAGGTCCAGTTTACACCTGATGGAAACCTTTCGTTGAGTGGGAAATCGCTACCAGAGGATACTGCCAAATTTTATCAGCCTCTACTTACCTGGATTACGGATTGTACACTCGAAAAACTTGAATTTGTTGTTAAGCTCGATTATATGAATAGCAGCAGTGCGCAGCAAATAAGCAAATTATTGTTACTTGCAAAAGATAATCCTCATGTAAAAAACTGTACGGTTAACTGGTACTACGAAATGGAAGATGAAGACGGATTGGACTTTGGCAAAGAGTTGGAGTATATGACCGATTTTAAATTCAATTTCTTTCAATATTCTTCTATCGAAGCATAGAAAGAATGCTTTGATAAAGATGAAGCCGCATAGGAAATTCTTATGCGGCTTCATCTTTTTATTCCTGGTTATTCATAAATCCTTGGACTTCCAATACATTCAATAAAGCCTTCGAGAAAGCTACATTGTCTTTTTTCGAATACCGGTTATCTGTAAAGATTTGAGCCAACGTTTCTTTGTTGTTAATTTTAAGTAATTCAAGTGTTTGTTGCAGATTCTCTTTGTCGTTATATAAACGGTCTATATCCGTAGGTGAATAATTCTTATATTGATCATAATGAACAACAGCATCCAAGGGTAATCTGTCGGTTAGTGCGGGTGCTTCATCCGGATAACCCATAACCACAGTAGTTACAGGAACAACTCCTTTGGGAAGATGCAGAACATCTATGATTTTTTGTGCCATATAAGTGGTTGTCCCCAGATAACATATTCCTAAATTGTTTGCTTCTGCTGCAATACAAACATTCTGCGCCGCTAATAATGCATCAATCGCGGCAGTCATAAACGACAGAAAGTTATCGTACCCTGGAACCGCTTTTCGCTGTAAACACCACTTGTTAAAACGGTTAAAATCGGCACAAAATGTGAGAACTACAGGAGCTTGTAGTACCATG
>DATALJ010000218.1:0-23079 GCA_036261135.1 Bacteroidales bacterium | reverse complement strand
TCACTGCATACAATATTTGTGCTAAAATAACATTGCATTTTCATTTAATAGCAAAGGTGAAAAAAAATGTTTTAATTTGTGGTTTGGTTTTTGCAGTTAATTGTATCATTAAAATTTAATATAATGAGAGCGAAATCCATAGTAATAATGGCCTTCGTGAAGTTTCATGAAGCCATTAGGCGTTAAAAGCTCGTTTTTTGCAAAGAAATCTTTTAGAATCAGCTCCGCTTGTGGCTTGCTATATACCCCTTCCTTGTCGAGTATTACCAGCTCAATGTTACCGTTGAAATATTTCGCTAATTCTTTGGAATTACCCACTTTAAGAGCGGAATATATGCCTTCAGGTATAACTATCTGGGCATCAATCCTTGAAAATAATCCTAAACACAGGAAAACCATTATTGCTATGGGTTTCGCTTTCATTATATGAAAAATTTAATTATACAATTAACTGCAAAAACCAAACCACAAATTAAAACAATTTTTCTCAGGTATGCTATTTAAATGGATTTGCAATGTTAATTTAGCACAAATATTGCATTGTGTGAAGATAGAATTAATACAGGTTGGAAAGACCACAGAGAGCTATTTGAAAGAAGGCGTCCTGATGTATGAAAACAGGGTAAAGAAGTATATCTCTTTTGAAGTAAAAACGATGCCTGAACTGCGAAATGCTTCGTCTATGAGTATTGACCAGCAGAAATTGGCCGAAGGTAAAACAATTCTGGACCAGATAGAAGCTTCGGACTACGTTGTTTTGCTGGATGAACGCGGAGAGGAGTTTACTTCAACGGGTTTTGCTGATTTTATTCAAAAAAGAATGCTTACCAGTTTAAAAAAGCTGATATTTGTAATCGGCGGACCTTATGGGTTTTCACCTGCATGTTACGAGCGAGCCAACTTGCGGATAGCATTGTCAAAGATGACTTTTTCTCATCAGATGGTTCGGTTGGTCTTTAATGAACAATTATACAGGGCTATGACTATTCTTAAAAATGAGCAATACCATCATTAAACCAGTAGCTTGTTATTATATTTCAAATGAAGTATGAAAAGTTGTTATAAGTATCTCATATTATCGTTGTTATGCTTAATTATAGGCGTCTTAACTCAGCATAATATTTTATTTCCAAGGTTTAATCATGCATATGCCAAGCGGTTTCAGCAAGTGTTTGCTCAAAAGGAAAACGAAACATATGATATTATCAAGCCTTTAGCCGATTCTGCTGCAAAAAATGCAAAAACAAGATCAGGAAATGTTGTTGATTTCAAATACAATAATTTACTGAAAGAAAAGGGGTTGGCCGTTTTTGTTTATCAGAGAGATACGTTAAGATATTGGTCAGATAATCTTGTTCCCATATCAACACGGTTTTCTCAATCAGGTATCGACAGCTCTTTCATATATATTAAGAATGCATGGTTTGTACCACGTGTTGTTCGTAAAAATAACACCGTGGTAGTTGGCCTTATTCTTATAAAACAGGTTTACCAATATGAGAATAAGCTCCTGGAAACTAAATTTCATGATGATTTTGCTTATCCACCTTCTGTAAAAATTGCATCGAAGGTAGTTGCCAACAGCTTTCCAATTGTAGATAGACAGGGTAACTATTTATTCTCTCTCGTCTTTGACGAAAGTGTTGAATATCCATTTTACGAAAACACGCTGCCTTCAATATGTTATATTCTGTTTTTCCTGTTTTTTCTTTGGTTCGGGTTCCGTTTTATTCAGTCAATAGAGAATCCTTCACTACGGCGTAAAACAATCTTTGCCTTTGCCATATTTGTGTGCGGACTAAAGGTTTACATGATTTATAATCAGATACCTAAAGTGTTTTATTCTGAGAAAATACCGTTGTTCAATCCGTTGTATTTTGCATCTTCTGAAATAATGCCTTCGTTGGGGGACTTGCTTATTTGGGCTATTATTATCATGTATTTTGTGCTGGTTTTCGATATATGTTACGACTTATCAAGCGTATTTAATAAGTACAGTAAAAAACCGAAGCAAAGGATTGCACATCTTACAATACATCTTAGTGTTGTCTTTTTATTCTTTTACTCGACTTTTTATTTGATAAAGAGCGTTATTATCAATTCTACTATTTCATTTGAAATCAACAAACTGCTTACATTCGATATTTTTGGTCTTATCGGATACCTTATCATTGTTCTTTTATTGGCCTCTTTTTCTTTTTATTTTGATAAGATTCTCCGAAATCTTAAGTGTATCTACTCCTATAAAGAATTTTTACTAGTCTTTACTTCTGTTTCGGTGGTTTTAGGTGGAATACTATATTTAACTGATGCGTTGGCGCCTCTACCGCTGCTGTTTTTTGTTTTATTAGGAATTACTTTTAGTTACGAACGCTATTATTGTGCCAAGCCCTATCGTTATTCAACTTTGCTAATCATAGTTTTGTTTCTGACTTTTTATACAGTAATTTTGGTTACGCAATATTCAAAAGAAAAGAATAATAATAACAAAAAAGTTCTTTTAACGAGTCTAGCTTTTGAGGATGACCCTATTAGTAAATATATTCTTTATGATAAGGTTCAGAATGAACTTAAAAATGATACGCTGATAGGGAAGCTATATTTTAGCGAATATTTTAATATCGATGTAATAATAAATCATTTACGTAACCGGTATTTCAGCGCATATTTCGACAAATATAATATGCAGGTTACGGTTTGTAATCCTAAGGATAGCGTTTATCTTGAACCTCCCGACGATGCCTGGCATCCCTGTTACGAGTTTTTTCAGAAAATGATTTCCGAAAGAGGAACACAGGTTTACAATACCGACTTTTATACCATAAACAACCTTGATGGATTGGTTAGTTATTTGGGATGGTTTAAATATCCGAATCAGGACAGCACGGAAAGTGTTTCGGTGTTTGTAGAGCTTACATCGAAGTTAACAACAGAGGAATTGGGCTATCCTGCGCTATTACTCGACGACAGGTATACATACAAGACAAGGCTCAAGGGGTATTCATATGCTAAATACTATGAAGGCCAGCTTGTGTCTCAATTTGGAAATACTTCATATAGTTTATCGTCTAAAATATATGAGCATACAAAGGAGGATTATAGCACAATTCAGATCAGGAAGCTCGATCATATGGTGTACCGTCCCAATCCTTCAACCTTGATTGTTTTGACCTCGTCATCCGTTACTTTCTTCGATTTGGTAATTTCTTTCTCCTATACCTTTCTTATTTATTTCATTATCATTAACATTCTTACGCTGTCTATCAACTTTTCTTCTGTTAGGGAAGGCTTTTTACCTACATTTAAGAACAAGATCAGGTTTTCTATGATCGGAATTCTGCTGCTTTCGCTCATTTTAATCGGAGGTGGAACCCTCTATTACAACGTAAGGCAGTATTCAAATAAAAATGTAGAAATGATAAGCGAAAAGCTTCAATCTCTTTACAACGAGATGGAAAAGAAATTGGGCAATGAATCCCACATCGATCCCAACTGGTATTCTTATCCATACAGCAGCTTAAATGAACTACTGATAAAGCTTTCCAACACTTTTTATATCGACGTTAATCTGTATGATAAAAATGGCTTTTTGTTGGCATCATCCAGGCCCGAAATCTTTCAAAAAGGTCTAGTTGGAGCGCAGATAAACGCAGACGCCTATAAAGGTCTTACATACGACATGATGGCGCAGGTCATCAATACTGAGCATATCGGCAATATGCATTACATATCAGCGTATATGCCTTTTAAAAATGACGAAAATAAGCTGCTGGCATTCCTGAATGTGCCTTATTTCACCAGACAGGAAGAATTTGCCGCCGAAATTTCAGGAATGATCGTAACGGTGATAAACATTTATGTCATATTATTTTTGGTCACCTTGTTGATAGGTATTGTTATATCGCGAAGTATAACCTTGCCATTGCAGGAAATACAGCGAAAGTTCAGCCAAATAAAACTTGGGCAGAAATACGAAAAGATTAATTACACTTCGCGTGATGAAATTGGCGGAGTAGTTAACGAATATAACCGTATGGTTACCGAATTACAGCGTAGTGTTGAGCTTTTAGCACGTTCGGAACGCGAATCGGCATGGAGAGAGATGGCAAAACAGATTGCACATGAAATAAATAACCCCTTAACGCCCATGAAATTAAGTGTGCAGCATTTGCAAAGAGCATGGGCCGATAAACGTGAAAATTTCGATGAGTTCCTGAATCGCATTACTAAAACCCTGGTTGACGAAATAGATAATTTATCGTCCATAGCCGTGGAATTCTCGAACTTTGCCAAAATGCCTCATCCTATAAGCCAAAAGCTTGACCTGATGGAGCGAATCAATTCAATTGTTAATCTATTTTCGAACGATGAGGTTGAGTTTGTGTTGCAACGGCACAACAATTCCGAAATAATCATATATGCCGATAAGGAGCAGATATCCCGCGTTTTTATTAATCTGTTCAAAAATGCCATACAGTCCGTTGGCAAAGGTGTGTCGCCCAGTATACTTATCGACATTCAAAAAGATAATTATTTTGTTGAGGTCCGCATTAAGGATAATGGCGTGGGAATTCCTAAAGAAGTTCAGGAAAAGTTGTTCAGACCTAACTTTACAACAAAGTCGAGTGGTATGGGCCTTGGTCTTGCTATCGTTAAAAAAATCATTGAGGATGCAGGCGGCATAATTACTTATGAAACAGCTGAGAGCATTGGAACAACTTTTATAATCCGGTTGCCTCTTTATAAAAAATGAGATACGAAATGTATCACAAACATCATATATACGTATAAATTGTATTGTATTATTTATATATTTGCTTAAGAGCAACACCTGTAATCCAATTTATTCATTTGAAACTGTTTAGTCGCTATATATTATTCATTCTCTTCATTTCTTGTGTACATTTTTCAGGGAAATCTCAAACTTCAATTTCCGGAATAATAAATAGATATACACAAGTAACTGCCATCCACTCCAAGGATAGTATCACTGTTTCTAACATTACCGGTTTTTCTGCCGGCGATACGGTGTTGATTATGCAAATGAAAGGCGCCGCATTCGATATAAACAGCCAGGCGATTATGGAAATGAACGGGACCGGCAGGTACGAGTTTATAGTAATTAACAGGATTGCGGGCAATCATATTGAGCTTCGTTCCAATCTAATTAATTATGCGGTTTATGATGTCACGGAATCGGTTCAACTGATTAGGGTTCCGTCGTACGATAATGCAAAGGTTGTTGCTCCGCTTACAAGTCAACCCTGGGACGGAACGAAAGGTGGCGTGTTGGCTTTAATGGTTAATGATACGCTAACATTGAACGATAGCATATACACAAGCAGTAAAGGATACCGGGGAGCAGCATTTACGTTAAATGGAGGTTTGTGTCCAACAACTAAGGGGTTATTCTATTATCCTTCCGACAAGGTTGATAGTGCCGGGCTCAAAGGAGAAGGTTTAGTATCCAATACGTTTCCCTACACCCGAGGCCGTGGTGGAGTAATAAATGCTGGCGGTGGCGGTTATGGTAAATTTTCCGGAGGTGCTGGCGGTGGTAATTTTGGTGCTGGTGGGCGAGGAGGAAAAATGAAGGAATATGATCCTACCTGTAAGGACCCTAATAATGTAACAATGGGAGCAGAGGGATCGGGAGGAAGGAGTGATAAAATTCTTTCTTATTATTTTGGTTCGGACGATAGTGAATACAAGGACCGTATTTTTATGGGCGGTGGCGGTGGCGCTGGTACCGGAACCCAAACAGGATCGAACGGAGGAAATGGCGGGGGTATTGTTTTCATTATTGCCCGCGTTTTAAAAACCAATGGCAAGTATATTAGTTCGAACGGAGGAAATGTTACAACTCCCGGCGTACTGAATGCGGGTGCTGGCGGCGGCGGCGCAGCCGGCGCCGTTGTTTTATCTGTAGATGATATTTCCGGTGCTCTCAACGTAAGTATAAAAGGTGGAAACGGTGGTAATGGATATAGCTCAATAAATGAATGCTGGGGCCAGGGCGGCGGCGGAGGAGGAGGAGTTGTCTGGTATTCTGCCGAGAGTCTTACCTTTAATACATTGACGGTGGCTGGAGGTTTTGCTGGAGGACCTTCAGGAACCTGCGGAAATAAAGCCTTTGTAGGCGACATGGGAGGTGCTGTCAATCAATTTAATGCAGTTTTGAATGGGTTTTTATTTAATCTGATAAGCAAACCGCAATCTATTTGTTATGGGACTGCACCACAGATGCTAACTGGTTCTTATCCTCGTGGTGGAGATAGAAATTATAAATACCAATGGCAGAAGATGCTGAAAACTGCATCTGTATGGCAAAATATTCCGGGAGCAAACAGCAAGGATTATCAGCCTTCTGCAATGTATGATACAACTTATTTCCGGAGGGTTGTAAAAGTTTTTCAGCCTGAATGGAATGATACAGTTACCGATATAAGTAAACCTATTTTAATCAATGTAGTTCCTGAGATTAAATTCAACCAGATAGCTTCAGATACAGCAATATGTTATGGTCTGCCGCAGGTTAAGCTTAAAGGGAAGGCTGCTGCTGGTGGCGTTGGCGGCTTTACTTACCTTTGGGAAACAAAAGATGGCGCTTCGGAATGGGTTAGTGCTGCTGGGGTGAATAATCTTCTTGATTACAGCAATACCTCTAACACCAAGACGCTTTATTACAGGAGAAAGGTATTTTCAACCTTCTGTAGCACAATAAGCAACATAGATACAATTATCATATATCCTAAGATTACTGGTAATAACATATCTTCATCTCAAACGATATGCTATAATTACTATCCGGCCCAAATTACAGGAGCATTGCCTTCGAACGGTAGCGGATCGTATAATTACAAATGGGAAGTTAGTGTAAACGATTCTTCTTCGTGGAGTGGCGCGGGAGCAACCTCTCAAAGTTACGCTCCTCCAAAGCTTGTAAATAAAACATATTACCGGAGGATCACATATTCAGGGTTAAATAATACGTGTAAAGATACCAGTACATGGGTAAGGATAAGCATTACTCCATCCGTTATTGGTAATACAATACAATCGGCTCAGACCATTTGCGAAGGAGCTGTTCCCGCTAAGTTTACGGGTAGTCAACCTACTGGTGGAAATAATTCTTACCGCTACCAATGGATAAAGAGTACAGATAAGTTATCCTGGGATTCGGTTACAACTTCACCTCTTCAGAAAGATTACCAGCATACAAGCCTTTTTGACACTACGTATTTCAAGCGCATTGTACGTTCGGGCCTTATGGATTGCTGTAAAGACACAAGTTCGGACATTAAAATAACTGTTCAGCCTAAGATACAAAATAATATTATTTCTGCACATCAGGAAATTTGCAGTGGACAAACACCTTCTCAATTAAAACAATTGTCAGGAGTGGTTTCTGGTGGCGATAAAGTGAGTTACGCTTATTCCTGGGAAACCAAAACCACAGGTAACTGGTCAAATATTTCAGGGGCGGCGCTCTCAGCTTATCAGCCTTCTGCATTAAACGTAACCACTTATTACCGGCGCAAGGTTGTTTCTGGGACATGTTCCAGCTACGCAGATTCATTAAAAATTAATGTATTGGAAACCATTGCCGGCAATGTACTTAGCGGAAACAATGAAGTCTGTCGCGGATTAGTTCCTTTCGGGATTATTGGAGGTACTTTAAGTGGAGGCCAGCCCGGTGTATACCGGTATCAGTGGCAGGACAGTACTGCGGGAAGCTGGAACACAATCAGCAACGCCATAAATGTGAATTATACACCCACTGTAATACCCGTTAAAACCTATTTCCGCCGGGTTGTTATGTCAGGTTTGAATGATTGTTGTATAAGCCGGAGTCCTGCATTCGAAATTCGAATCAATGAGCGCCCGGTAGGTACATTAGCCGCCCTGGATACAGCTGTCTGCAACGGGAAAGTTATTAATCTGAAGCTTTCAGTAGCTGGTAATGCTCCATTCTCGGTTCAGCTTAGCGACCAAGTGGAGGATTATCCTGTTAATAATCTGAATACTGGTTCAAATGCATTTAGCATAACTCCGCTGAATACGGCAACTATAACCATTAAATCCATAACCGACTCCAAAGGATGTTTGGCCATAACCAAAAATGGTGATGCCAAAGTACGGTTGGTTAAGGTGCCAGTAGCATCGCCAGGTTCGGATACCGAGGTTTGTGCTTCGTCTTATAAATTGAATGCTACACCGAGTGTGGGTATTGGAACATGGAGAGTAGTTGGAGCTAACGCCTCATTCGATCCTTCAGCTAACGATCCGAAGGCTCTGGTCACTCCCTCATCTTTTGGCAAGTACGATTTATATTGGAAAGAAGCGAATGAGTTTTGTTCGGATTCAGCTAAAATCACGCTTACATTTTATGAACAGCCTTTGTCTCCGGTTCTTTCTAAAGATACCTTGCTGAACTACCAATTTGAATTTTCATTAAATGCACCTGAACCCAAGGTTGGGAATGGCTTATGGAGTACAATAAATCCCGATGTGCTTATTAAATCGCCGGACAGCCCGGCTACCATGGCGGAAAAGCTGATGTTTGGTGCCAATAAATTTACTTGGACGGTAACAAATGGGAATTGTATTCCTGTGAGCGATTCTATTAAGGTTTATGTAGATGATATTATAAGATATACCGGGTTTTCACCTAATGGAGATGGCGCAAACGACGTCTTCTTTGTCGAAGGCCTTGATAATGCTAAGACAAAGAAAATTGTGATTATGAATCGCTGGGGTGGAGTAGTATACACGAACAACGAATATAAAAACGATTGGAACGGTACCAACGACAAGGGCGAATTGCTTATTGATGATACCTATTATTATGTATTAACTGTTGATGGAGATAGAGTGTATAAGGGTTTTATTGTTTTAAAAAGATAGATGATTAGAGTTATCGTTATATTGTGTGTATTGATGACCTGTATATTAGGGAAAGCCCAACATTTTCCGGTATACAGCCAGTATATGCTTAACGGATTAGCGATAAACCCCGCGTATGCTGGTAGCAGGGATGTTCTAAGCACCTCAGTAATGTACCGTAAACAATGGATGGGTTTCGAAGGTGCTCCGATTACAGCTACATTCAGCGCACATACCCCATTGAAAAACAAAAAAATTGGCTTAGGACTACATGTCATTAGCGAGAAAATAGGCGTTTCAAGTAATCTGAGCTTTTTCGGGAATTACGCTTATCGCATGCGCGTTGGCGATGGGCATTTATCACTGGGATTAAAGTTCGGTACCGAAATTCTTAAGGATGATTATAGTAAAATCACTACTCATCAAGCCGATGTCGTATTTTCCAATACCGAAAGTGTGATGATGCCCAACTTTGGTTTTGGCGCTTATTATTTAACAAATGACTATTTTCTGGGGCTTTCTATACCTTCCTTATTGAGTTACCGGCAGGTTTCTGCCTCGAAGTTTGAGGCTTACAATGATGTTAAGAACTATAACATCTTACTTACCGGTGGATATTTATTCTGGATTAATAGCAACTTTAAACTTAAACCATCTACTTTAATACGCTATCATGCCAATTCTCCCATTCAGTTCGATTTAAATCTGAACTCGATATTACTAAAAGATGGATTATTGTGGTTAGGCGTTTCCTACAGAAGCCAGGACGCCTTGGTGGGTCTTGTTGAGGTTCAGATGGGAACCAAATGGCGGTTGGGTCTTTCTTACGATTATTCTCTGGGCCCCATAAGCAAGTATTCAAGCGGAACAATAGAAGCCATGCTCCGTATGGAGCTGATAACCGTAGTAAAAACGATAAATCCCCGGTTCTTTTAAGATGAGATTAGTGATTCGCCATATTGTTATTGCTTTTATGCTTTATGCACAGTGTATGAATGTGTTGGCACAGGAGGATTTGTTTTCCATTCAGCCGTTGAACATAAATACGCACGATTACGATGAAGAGTGCGCAGTACCGTATAAAGATGGTATTGTATTTTTGTCGAACCGCACACAAAGCGCTTTAATAGTTAGGGTTGATACGGCCGGCAAACCGCTGAACGACATTTTTTTCTCAAAGCAAAAGGACAATAAAAAATTTGCCGCCCCCGATTTATTTTCCAAGGAGTTGAAAAGCAAAGAGCATGAGTCGGCTGTATGTTTCGATAAGAAAGGAACAGTTATATGGTTTGCCCGTGTTGAAGATGAGAAACGAACAGCATTGTATTCCGCTACACTCGGAAACCTGGGATGGGGCAATATTACGCCTTTCCCTCATAATATGAGTGGTTACAGTTTTGGGCATCCCAATATAAGCCCAGATGGCAAACGAATGTTTTTTGTATCAAATCGTCCAGGCGGAGTTGGGGGAAGGGATATTTGGATGTGTACAGCTACACGATCGGGCTGGGGCGCCCCTAAGAATTTGGGGAACGAAATTAATTCGCCATACGATGAATACTATCCGTTTTATCATGCTAACGGAAAGCTTTATTTTACCTCGAACAGGCCGGGAGGTCATGGCCGGTTCGATATCTACTGGAGTATGGAGGTTAATGGGAAATGGACTACCCCAAAACCAATGGAAAGCCCCATTAACTCGAAAGCCGACGACTACGCGTATGTATCGGATAGTACCGACAGGCATGGCTATTTCTCATCTACAAGAAACAGATCGGGAGATATTTTCAGCTTTGAATTCGATTTTCCCGTTTTCGACAATCCTGCTCCTATAAAAAAGAATACTTACAATTATAAATTTACCGAAACCTCGATAGGAAACGATACTTCTACTTTCCTGTATGAATGGGACTTTGGCGATGGAGTCAAATCAAGAGGCCGCGACCTTATTATTCGACATACTTTTCCAAGCACCGGAGATTATCTGGTTCAACTTAATCTGATAGACTCAATTACAGGGGAAGTAATGCTTAACCAGGCTGCTAACATTGTTGCTGTTAGAGACGCTGAGCAGCCAGTAATTACAGCTCCCGATAGTGCATTTACCGAAGAAAAGGTTAATTTTGATGCTGAGAAAACATACTTACCCGATAAAAAAATAAAAGGTTATTATTGGGATTTTGGCGATGGAACACTGATACAAGGCAAAAGCGTTGGGCATATCTTTTCATTACCCGGTAAATATAAGGTTGTACTGGGTGTTATTTTTAATGTGAAAGAAAAGGAACAGATGGAGACGATATCCGTATACAGGGATATTTTTGTTGAGGAGAAGAGAAAAACACCTTAAGGTTTCCTTGGGGTAAGTTGTTTTTTTTTGTAACTAGTGTATTTAAAAGATAATTGAATGAAGAAAGTGATTTTTGGGGTAACATTGCTTTTGGCAATGTATTGGAGACCTTCTTATTCGCAACCAGTGCCAGCCGGCGACGAAAACATCCCTTATTTAATGACATTTGGGCCTAAAGCGCAAACTTCGTGGGGCGACGACGATTTTTCCCAGACATTCTTCTTTATGATTCCTGAAAACTATAAAGGTGCTGTTTACATTCGAGTTTTTGATCCTGATGCCGGTGGAGAGATTGATGAGCTGAATGGTGTATTCGATACGCAAATGGAATATTCGGTGTATGGCGGTAAGGGCGCATATTCGAATCCCGATGCACAGGAAACCGACCCTAAAGGTAATTATAAGAGCGGAAACCTATTGGCAACAAAGACGTTTGGTGTTAATCCCAAATACGACAATAACTGGTACACGTTTGGGCCGTTTAATCCCACTGATGGCGAGTACGACGCAAAATTCAAATCCTATATATTTAAAATTATATGCGATGGCAAGGCCGGTGACGATGGAAATATGTACCGCTATTTTTTGAGCACTTCTTCCAATGAAAACAGGCCCATTGAAGGGGCGAATGCTTTCGCCTTTGAGTATTCTTTCCGCATGTATGATAATCCGGCCGAAGTTTCTCATATTTACCCCTATGTGGATGATCAAACCATTTCTGTTAAAATATCGAACTTTGATTGGGACAACGATGGCTTTATCCGCGTGATTTCTGTTGCAAAAGCCGGCCAGTTGGTTAAAGTTTCGAATGAAGATAATTGGGTCGAAGACCAGTTCAAAATCCTTCCTGAAGAGAAGAATACATCACTTGATTTACAGTTTATCAAGCGGAAATCGCCACCGGTTAAAAATAATAATGTTGTGGTAAACGTGCGTAACCAGCGAAATCAGTTGTTAAAGTTTTACACAATTCCAATAGGAGGCGTACCTAAATACAAACCCAAATTCAAAACTGAAAAAGAAGACTAACCAATAATTGCCTGCAATGAAAACTCGTAATCTGCTATTATTTATTGTCGTATGTTTGACTATTGTACCTAAGTTCCAGGCATATTCTCAATCGTATAAGTTTCATCATTATGGAGTAGGCAGTATTTGTCATCCATTCGTATATTCTGTTACCCAGGATAAGAAAGGATACATATGGGCCTTAACCGGAACCGGAATCTGTCGTTTGGATGGATTTCAATTTAAATCGGAATTTAGTGATTCTCTGCCGCAATCGAGCGCTTTGGTTAGTTTTAAAGACAAGGAGAATAATCTATGGTTCGGTTTCTCCGATGGTAGTATTGTGTATTACGATGGAAAGCGGTTTAACTGGTTTAAGGCAGCGCAGGATCAGTCGGGATTTATCAACGACATAACACAAGATAGCAGTGGGAATATTATCGCCGCTTCTCAAAATATTGGAATAATCGTTTTCGATAGAAATTTGAAAAAGACCGTTATTCAGGAACCATTTCGTGGCAAGCTCCTTTATAGTTTAAATGTGACTTCTAACAATGAATTGCTGGTTGGTAGCGACGATGGTGTTTCTATCTATTCTATCGATAATTTAAGCAGTGTAAAGTTGCTTCAACAGTTGCCCGGACTCCCTTTGTCGAAGGTTCAGCGAATCGAGCAGAGTAAAAGACACCAAGGCTTTTGGATTTGTACGGAGGATGCAGGCTTTTATCTTCTTAAACATTCCGGTAAAAATTATTCTGTTGAAAATACATCAGAGGTATTGAAACTTAGCGATAGTAACATTCAATCCGTTAATGAAGATCAGGCCGGAAATATGTGGATTTCCTCATTTGGCAAAGGTGTCTTCAAAGTAACCTATGAGAACGATAAGATAAGTCAGCTAATAAATTATAATGCTGACAACGGATTGGGATTCAACGATATTAAGTGGACTTTTCAGGATCGCGAAGGGAATATCTGGATAGGAACTTTTGGAAATGGCCTCGACTGTTTGCTCAACGAGTCGTTTATTTCTTTTGATTTCTCCAAATATTTTAAAGGCAAAAATATATCGGCTGTATGTTTTGATAATGGCGGATTTTGGATAGGTGGCGAAGGAGGAATTCTGAAAGTAAGCAGAGGTATAACTACTGAAATTAAGCGGTATGGCGGTTTGCCTGCTGACCAGGTTACAGCCTTGTATTTAGATTCTTTAAAAAATGTTTTTGTAGGAACCAATAAAAGCGGAGTTTGGATATTAAAAGCGGGAAGTCAGAATGTAACGCCTTTTTTCAGGGCCGAAAACTCAATAGGAAATTCGGTTAACAACATCTCGGGCAAGGGGCGCAATGTATATATTTCAACCAAAAACGGTGTTTACCAATACGATCAGATTGCCAAAACAACCATTCATCATTCCACAACCGATGGAATAAGGTTGCCGCATAATAATATCAAACAGGTGTATGTTGCGCCTGATGGTGGGGCTTGGATTGCAACACAAAGCTCTACAGTGCTTGCGCTCAACAAAAGCTTCAGTGTAAACATCAATGTGGGTCAGGAGCTTGAATTCACTACAATTTGCCAGGATTTTGCCGGTAATCTGTGGACAGGAACCAATGGAAGCGGCATTTTCCGCTTTACTGAGGATTCGTTTGTTAATATTACAACCCGTAACGGCCTGAAATCCGACTATTGTTATTCCAGCACCATCGATAAGGAAGGAAATATATGGGTTGGACATCGGTTAGGCCTCAGCCGTATCAGCAATAAAGCACCTTATCAAATAAAGGTATATGGCAGCGATTATATTACCGGCGATATAAATTTCAATGCAGTGTCGATGAATGCCAAAGGCGATATGCTTTTCGGAACAACCGATGGTGCTGTCCTTTATGAGGCAACAACTATTGCTCAGCATTCGGTGCCTCCCCTTGTAAATATCGAAGCAGCTATTATTAATGATAAGGTTTATAACGATTTTTCAAAGAAGATCGTACTTCCGTATGCGAATTACCGCGTACTTATATCATTTGTGGGCCTTAATTTTAATAATCCTGAACAAATAACATACAAGTATAAACTTGAAGGATACGATACCGAATGGAATGAAACCAAGGAAAGAATAGCTCGCTACCCGCGCTTAAGTGATGGGAACTACACTTTTAAGATAATGGCGCGCAATGGCGATGGTATATGGTCCGAAAAGGAAGTAACCATAGAACTAAGGATTCGTAAGCCTTTTTGGAAAACATGGTGGTTCATCATTTTAGTGATTTTGGTGCTTGTCGTAGCTGTATATTTTATTATTAAAATCAGGGAAAAGAAACAGCGCGAGTTTCAGATATATCTCGAAAAATTGTTGGACGAAAGAACACGCGAGGTTCGGGAACAAAAGGAAGAGATTGAATCGAAAAACAGGGATATTACCGATTCAATTAATTATGCCCAGCGTATTCAGGCTAGTATTCTTCCTTCTTTGCGGCGATTGCAGCATTATTTTACAGGCTCATTTGTGTACTACCAGCCTCGCGATATCGTAAGCGGCGACTTTTACTGGTTCGACGTAATTCCCAATACCAACAAATTCATTGTGGTGTGTGCCGACTCTACTGGTCATGGCGTTCCCGGTGCATTCATGTCGCTCATTGGAACTACTTTGTTGAAAGATATTTTCAACCGGTCCGATGTGCAGAAACCTTCCGATATTTTGCGGTTACTCGATAACGAACTCAAGTCGACGCTTAATCAGAGTCTCGATGGCGAAAGGCCCAACGACGGCATGGATATCATTGTTTGCGAGATTGATATAACAACATATAAGGCTTCTTTTGCCTCAGCTATGCGGCCATTCATTGTTTACCAGAACGGTGAACAACTGTACTTTAAAGGCAGCAGGAGTTCTATTGGCGGACAGGTCAAGGAAGAAAAGGTATTCGAAGATGTAGAACTGCAGCTTACCAAGGGCGATCTTATTTACATGTTCTCCGATGGTTATCCCGACCAGTTTGGTGGGCCATTGGGAAAGAAATTCAAAATGGTACGCTTACGTAACTTGCTGAAAGATATTCATCAGAAGCCTATGGAAGAACAATACAATTACGTAAAATCGAACTTTGAGCTTTGGAAAGGTAATCTCGAGCAGGTTGATGACGTGATTTTTATGGGGATTAAAGTTTAATTATTTAAGAATCAGTTCTTCGGGAATTTCTACCACATTGCTTTTGTGGTATGCGAAATCGGTTACAAAGTATTCTACTTTGAAGGTATCGTATGGATAGGGTTGGTAGAATTCGATCCTTTTAATAATGGATCCTTTAAAGGTTTTGTTCTGTCCATCGCGGCTCATGAATTCTTCCCAGGGAAGATAAGCATAAATGACAGGAGAACTATCTTCTGGAGCAATGTATGGCTTGTAAATCCCTTTATCCTTGAATAAAATCTGGTAAGCAAAAGTCGAATACGTTGTTGTATCTGTGGTATCGCTGGAACGAATGGGGCTTAACGGACTGGTTAAATCGCCGTCGCCATCCACGTAGTTGAATTCAAATTCCAGTAAATACACCTTATTACCTAAAACATCAGTTGCATACGACAATTTGTGGCTTTTATGCGAAATTTCAGGTTCATCCGGGTAGCTGCGTATCTTCTCGCATGCCCATGCAATAAAAACAAGTGATAGTATGAGTAACAGCTTTTTCATTGCCCGAATTCAAGACCAAACAAAATATTCGCAATAAGAACTTCTCTTGCATTTGGTACGGAAAAACTTCATCATAAAAAAGTTTATTGTACGAATTTACAATTTTCTTTTGTAAGTTGAAGATGAAGGAGCAAGCGTTACTAACCCTGGGTACTACTTATCTCTGAAATATATTTGAATGGGAACTCCGCTAAAATTGTATTCTTCGCGAATTTTGTTCTCTACATACCTCTTGTATGGCTCTTTTACATATTGTGGTAGGTTGCAGAAGAACAAAAACTGAGGAGTTATAGAAGGCAACTGCGTTACATACTTTATTTTAACGTATTTCCCTTTTGTTGCAGGGGGTGGATAAGCTTCTACCAAAGGAAGCATATAATCGTTGAGCTTAGACGTAGGGATTCGCATTTTGCGGTTGTTATATACATCCAATGCTGTTTCGAGAACTTTATGTATGCGCTGTTTGGTTAAAGTTGAGGTAAAAAGTATAGGAATGTCGGTAAAAGGGGCTATACGTTGTTTTATCGCATCTTCGTATTTTTTGGTTGAATGGTTGTCTTTTTCGATGAGGTCCCATTTATTTACCACAATTACAATACCTTTCCTGTTTTTTTGAATAAGCCGGAAAATATTTAAGTCTTGAGCTTCAATTCCTCGGGTGGCATCCAGCATTAATAAGCATACATCACAATTTTCGATGGAGCGAATGGCGCGCAGAACGGAATAAAATTCGAGATCTTCAGATACTTTCCCTTTCTTCCGGAAACCAGCCGTATCAATAATATAAAAATCGTGATTGAACTTATTGTACCGTGTGTAAATGGAATCGCGGGTGGTGCCTGCCAGAGGCGTTACTATGTGGCGGTCTTCGCCCAATAGTGCATTTACAAGTGAGGATTTTCCAACATTTGGTCGGCCAACAATGGCAAGTTTTGGTATTTCAGCAATATCTTCTTCAATCTTATCGAAGTCTTGTGATTTAACAATTTCGTCGAGCAGGTCGCCTGTACCGCTTCCGTTTATTGAAGATACAAGGTGTAGTTCACCTAAACCAAGCTTATGGAATACCTGTGCTTCGTATTGCCGTTGATGATTATCTACTTTATTTACAGCCACAAAAACTTTCTTACGGGCGCGGCGCAGAATATCGGCCACAGACTCATCCAGATCGGTTATTCCATTCAGAACATCAACAAGGAAAATGATTACATCGGCTTCGTCAATAGCAAGTACAACCTGCTTGCGGATTTCTTCTTCAAAGATGTCGCCCGAGTTAGTAACGTAGCCGCCTGTATCAATAATGCTAAATTCACGGCCTTGCCATTCAACTTTTCCATAATGGCGGTCGCGTGTAACTCCAGCTTCCTCGTCTACTATGGCATCCTGTGTACCGGTTAACCGGTTGAATAAGGTTGATTTTCCTACGTTTGGTCTTCCTACTATTGCTATTATTTTGCCCATTGTTGCTGATTGTGTGTGTTTTATATGTGGTGTAAATTAACCTTCGTACCCGAATTCTCTGAGTAACTTATCTTTATCGCGCCAATCCTTTTCTACTTTCACAAAAAGTTCAAGGTACACCTTCTTTCCAAAAAAACTCTTCGATAGTAACCCGGGCCATGGAGCCGGTTTTCTTGAGCATGGAGCCTTGTTTGCCAATAATGATGCCTTTTTGCGAATCGCGCGATACGATAATAGCTGCCTGTATGCGGATTATTTTCTCTTCTTCCTTGAAAGTTTCTACCACCACTTCGGTTGAATAGGGTACTTCTTTCTTATAATTGATGAATATTTTACCACGAATAATCTCAGAAACAAAGAAACGTTCAGGCCTATCGGTAAGTGCATCCTTTTCGAAGAAAGGTGGAGCCTCGGGCAGTATGTCGACGATGTGGTTGAAAACATTCACCACATTGAATTTCTGAATAGCAGAAACAGGAATAATTTTGGCCTTTGGCATTATTCCTTCCCAGGTTTTTATGAGATTATCCAGTTCTTCATTGCTTCCTACAAGGTCAACTTTGTTGATGATAAGAATTACCGGAATATCCAGCTTGTTAATTCTGTCAATGTATTCCTGGTTCTTGTCTATGGTTTCCTTCACATCGGTAACATAAAGAATGATGTCGGCATCGTCAATGGCATTCTTTACAAACCCCATCATAGCCTCGTGCATCTTGTAGTGAGGCTTTATAATACCCGGTGTATCTGAATAAACAATCTGATAGTCGTCGGAATTGATGATTCCCATGATGCGATGGCGCGTAGTTTGTGCTTTCGATGTAATAACCGATATTTTTTCGCCAACCAACACGTTCATGAGCGTGGATTTCCCCACATTCGGATTTCCAATAATATTTACAAAGCCTGATTTGTGACCCATACTAAAAAATTAGGCCACAAAGATAGACAAATATTTGTTGTTGCTCAACATATCTGAACGTATTGATATATAATTAAATGGATTGTGCAGGTAACACTCTGGCGGTAAGGTGCAGAGAAAAAGAATTTTAAAGAAGTTGAAAAATTTAATCGTTCTTCAATTTAATATGAACACTGATTATTTATATTTGACATTTTATTTTTAATTATTATTGATTTATGATAGTCGATCAACTGGAGAATTCAGAAATATACAACCAAATTGACGATAGTTTTAAAAAAGCCTTCCAATATTTGTCTTCTACCGATTTTTCCAAAGTTGAAGCGGGCAAATACGAGATTGAGGGTAAAGATATATATGCGATAGTTAGTGAGTATCAGACCAAGTCTGAGGCCGATGCCAAGTGGGAAGCACATCACAACTATATCGATATTCAGTATATTGTTAGCGGCGAGGAACGCATGGGTTATGCACCTTTAGAAACCATGGAAATAAAGGAGGCTTACAATCCAGAGAAAGATGTAATCTTTTTGAATGGATCAGGCGACTATGTAACAGCCACTCCAGGTACTTTTGTAGTATTTTTCCCGCACGATGCACATCAACCTACGGTTTCGGTAGGAAATGGAAGCCTTGTAAAAAAAGTTGTTGTTAAAGTACTTGTACCCGAAAGGTTCTAAAAGCTATAGCCAAAGGTAATCTTGTAGGTGAGATTGTCAGCGGTTTTAACAAAGCTGTAATTGCCCCACCTGTAATAAAGTCCGAATCCCATATTGACGAAAGTGCTTGAAAGGAGCTTGTTTATAAGAAGGCCGGATTCGTAATATCCTTTTTCCATCGTTTTAAATGTTAAACCTTGGTGTAGGCCCGGATTTTTAAGCTTTCCCCAACCTACGCTCGTAGCCAGGATGATTTCGGGTTTAAATTTTGGCCTGCTAAATAACAAACTACCAAAGTTTTGTCTGAAAAAAACCGATAAAAACTCGCTCGAATAAAATTCTCCCTGGCGCATGGTGTTAAAGTTGTTTTCAACATCAATTCCAAAGTTCCCATAGCAGGCCTGTCCTATATATAAATTAGAGAGAGGAACAGCTCCATCGGCATATGCTCCTTTGAGCACAAATTGCGATTTCCCGAATGCCTTGGTAATAAATGTTTTTGCGAGACGAGCTTCGTACTTTGTATAATTAAAGTCGCCTCCGGCAAGTTTTACCCCTTTCACATAGTTGAGCCAAAGGATTGGGTAATTGGTGCCCATTGAAACCATCATTCCTCTTGGTGTTTTCATGAACTTCTCGTTAAATGCAAATTTCATCTGAATGCCCGTTTCGGTAAACCCCAGTGTTTGACTAGTTAGCGGCAGTGCGGGCGAATTAAAAGCATAGGAATAAAAAGTCTTGTCCGAATGATTAAGGAAAATATTGAATTTGAAATGTTGCAACGCCCTGAAAGAAAAGGAAATCTCTTTTTCGATGGATTCGTCAAAGTTTTTAATGTAGAATTCCCTGAAGAAATCCGATGATTTAAGCACGGAGCCTTCGTCAAGAAAGGAAATCTTGCCTGTTTCTGCTAAGCCATTGTTATATCTAAGGGATAATTTGGTGTCCGAGTACCAATAGGGAAATATTTGAGTAAAGAAGCCGTACTTGAAACCTTTATCCTTAAATCCGTAAGTAAAATAGCCGCCTACAGAAGCAAACTTCATTAATTTCTGGTTGGTTGCAAGTCCCAATCCGGTTCTAAATCCTTCATATCTGTTGTAGCCCATTATTTTACGGTAATCTATATTAAATATACCCCACGGTATATTACCATATATTATGGACTCCAGAATTTTCATTGTTTGATCGAGCTTCATCTTTTTACCTATCGAATCGACAAGGTGATAGGTTGCCGAATCCTTTACGGTAAGTGGTGTGTAGCGATATTGGTTCCAGTATGCACTGTCTTTCCGGGTTGCATCGGGTGCAACTTCCAGCTCTACGTTCGAGAACTTAATGCTATCGGTATTTGGCGTAATTTTAATATGGGAGAAGTAAGTTTTTCCAATGGCCGCAAGATATAAGGATCGCGATTTGGTTTTAACCTGGAGCGATTTATAAAGTATATCAGTGTTCAATTGCGTAGGAAACCATTGTTTATTGTCGATCAGCTCGTACTGCTGCTGAATTTTGAGTCCAAAAAGTTCGTTGTCCGAAACCGGCTCTGCAAGTACGTTTTGGATGGCATAACCATTGCTGTTGATGTATAGAGTGCCCTTTAATCCGTCGAAGTTTTTACCTTTGCGAGGCCGGTAAGAAATGACGTAAATAGAATCCTGGTTTTGTGTAAACAAGGTATCTTCAAGCAGGTAGAAGTATCTCGATGTGCTGCCCTGGCTGATTGGGTTTACAAACCGTTTGTCCATCAACACAAAGAATTCGTTGTAGAAAGAGAAGGACTGCATTTGCGTTGCAAGCAGAACAAACATGGGGTCGGTGAGCCCTGACACACGCGATGAGGTCACTTTTTCATGGTTCTTTGATGGATATTTGAAATTACGTTCGCTTACAAATTCAATCAGGAGTAAATGCTGTTTATTAAGGTATTTTTTGAGTTTCAGCTCGCTTGTATCCTTTTCCAGCGTATCCACAAGCAATGGAAGTTGGTTACCTTTTGCCAGTGTATCTTCTACTACCGTAAAATACATTTTATTGTAGGACGTATATGAGAACGACCGCATTTTTTCGGGATTATTGCGATCTCTGTTTTCCAACACTTTCTTAATGATGCGGTGCGCGGGGTTTTCGCCGGGGTAAATGTTTACCTCATTTATATCAATCGCTTTGCGCCTGAGTTTTACATTTAAGTGTTGACCAGATTGAATTTGGGTTATATCCACAAAGGTTGATTCATACCCAACATACGAAAATACAAGTTTTTTAGTATACAAAGGAAGTGTAATCTCGAAATTACCATCGATTTGCGAAACAGAACCTTTACGGCCTTCATCAAATGTGATGTTTACAAATGGGAGAGGGTCTTGCGTATTCACGTCTGTTACTTTTCCTTTAATCGTAACTTGTTGAGAATAGATAATTCCTGGGCTCAGGGTAATAAGGAGGAGAATAATTGCAGTTTTAATCATGGAGTGTTTCAATTACTTACATAACATGTGGTAAAAATAATAAAATCAGCTAAACACGGCCAGTAAATCCATAAAAAAACCGGTCAGTTTAATTTGACCGGTTCATATGATATTAAATAAATTGTCACACTTTTAACATCTTAAGGAATCCAACTTCCCTGGGTGCTAAGTAGCGCCATTCTCCACGTGAGAGGCCTTTTTTTGTAAGCCCCGCAAAGAATACGCGATCGAGTTTTACCACTTTATATCCCTGGCTTTCGAAGATACGACGCACAATGCGGTTTTTACCTGAGTGGATTTCAATGCCTACCATGTTTTTGTCTTTATCTTTCAGGTAGGTAATATCATCAACCTTGATAAATCCATCGTCCAGCGTTACACCATCCGCTATTGTCAATAAATTTTCCTGTTTCAGATTTTTATCTAACTGAGCCTGATATATTTTCTTGATTTCCGATGTTGGATGGGTCAGCTTCTTTGTAAGATCGCCATCGTTGGTAAGTAGAATTACACCAGTTGTCATCCGGTCAAGGCGTCCAACAGGATATATTCTTTCGCGGCATGCACCCTTAACCAATTCCATGATGGTACGTTTTGCATGTGGATCGTCTACTGACGTTACGTAATCCTTGGGTTTGTTAAGAAGAATATATACCTTCTTTTCAGGTGTAATGCGAACACCATTGTAACGGATATCGTCAGTGGGAAGCACTTTAACCCCCAGCTCAGTTACTAATTGGCCGTTAATCATAATGAGCCCGGCTTGTATATGTTCGTCAGCTTCGCGGCGTGAGCATAATCCTGAATTCGCAATAAACTTATTTAACCGAATAGGTGAATTATCATTGGTTTCTTCAGGGAAGTTATACTCGGGTTGGCGCTGTGGTTGCCTGTCTTCATTTCTTCTGAATGGTTTTCCTCCGCCTTGTTTCCAATCGGGCCTGCCACCTTGACGGTTAAAAGGTCTGTCAGGGCGGTTAAACGACCGTTCGCCCCGGCTATCCCTATTATCACGATTGTCGCGACTATATCGGTTATCTCGGTTATCCCTGTTGTCGCGGCTATCTCTACTGTCGCGGTTATCTCTACTGTAAGGCTTGTTATCCCTGTTATAAGATGGCCTGTCAGAGCTTCTGTATGGCCTTTCGTTGCCATCTCTCTGTCCATACGACTTTCTAAAACCTCTGTTTTCTCCCTGGCTGTTATCATAGCTTCTGGAGGGATAACGGGTGTTTCCGTCTATATTTCCATCCTTATCCCTGGGCACATCTTTGTTGTAATCCCGGTTATAGTCTTTGTTCCCTTCACGATAAGGTTTTCTGCTAAAGTCCCTGTCGTTGTCGTAGTTAGTTCTTCTCTCGCGCTGACCATCCGGTGAGCTGCCGCCGATCTTCACCTTTTCGTACTTCTCGTTGGTGGAGATTCTTTTTCTTTTTTTAGGTGCAGAAAAATCAGAACGTCTCCGCTCGCTGCCCCTTTCGTCGTCATAGACCATGATTACCGATTTGTTTTTAATTTGACTTATTACTCTACAATTATTGTTAATTTACAAATAAAGTTCGCAAAAATAATACTTTTTCAAAGAAATTAAGTGATTGTAAAAATAAGAAATTTGCAATCCATAT
>DATALJ010000217.1:0-23039 GCA_036261135.1 Bacteroidales bacterium | reverse complement strand
GGGAGTGAAGTGCCTTGGGAGAATATAGTGAAGGCATACAACTACGAAGGACAGTACGTTGTACTCGAAGATGACGAGTACCAGTGCATTAAACAAAAGGAATCCTTTACAATACACGTTGTGTAATATTTGAGGTTTTTGTGGTACAATTTTATAAGTACAATTCTAAAAAAGCATTATGGGAACTAGAAAAATTGTGATCAGTCTGTTTGATACAACCGAAAAGGCCGAAGTAGCATTCAAAACGCTTGTTGAATTGGGGTATATGGAAGAAGAAATTAATATTATATTGTCGGACAAAAAGTTAGACGAAATAAAAAACGATACCCGTTTCAACAATATAAGTAATAAGGCCATGGTACCCTCCGGGAAAAAACTGGCAGTAGGAATATCAACATCGGGAGACCAGAAGGCTGTAGACTCCCCTTCGAGCGTTTTTCCGGGAGGAGTGTCGCGCATACTCAACGAATGGGGATTTACGGGAGATATACTGAAAATGGTAGAGGAAAAAATCAATTCCGACTGTATTTTGTTAGCTGTACAACCACGCAAAAACAAGGACATACAGGCAATAGAAGAAGCCTGGTCGGTACATTCTCCCAATCTGTTCACCAATAATATCGTTACTGGGCTAACCGGGCTGCAAACCCAGCAGAGTGCGAAGCCAATATAAAAAATTAATTACATGTTCTGCTATTCGCGTTTGTCGTTCCGGCGAAGGCCGGAGCGGCGAAGCCTTCACTGAAAGTAATCCATCTACTACGAAGAGGTTAGGGATTCCGGACTTCGCCGGAATGACAAGGATATATAAGCACCAAAAGAATTGGTATAAGTATTGCAAAACATACCCTATATTTAATTTCTAACTATATGAGAGTCCATATTGTATCAGAAACTGAGTTTATTACCGGAGGTCATGGTATCCATTCGGCATTTCTCGATCATATCGATTTGCTGGATGAAATAGATGATGTAGATGTAATAGTGAATGGGGAAGGGAAAGGGGATGTATTGCATAGCCATACCTATGGCCCTTACTTCTTTTGGAAAGGATGGCAGTATAAAGGCCGGAGACTAATTAGCGTTCACGTAGTACCCGAAGCAATAGCCGGATCGTTTCCTATGCAGAAATATTGGCTTCCTTTTCTTCGCTGGTATCTTAAGCAAGTTTATTCATTTGCCGATGTTTGCATAGCTATTTCGCCACAAACAGAGAAGGCTGTGAAAGAACTTAGCAACAGCACACGCATTGTGAGGATAAATACTCCCATAAACCTGAATAAATGGGAATTCTCGAATGAAAAAAGACGCATAGGCCGGCGGCTGTTAGGTTTAAAGCCCGACGAATTTGTTGTTTTAGGCGTTGGTAAAATGCAGCAGGAAAAAGGTATTGACGACTTTATTACAGTAGCCGGAAATATTCCTAAAGCAAGGTTTGTTTGGGTGGGAAGCAGAAATTTCGGGCGTTTGACTGAAAGTGTCAGAACGCTGGATTACCGGACTTCACATTCTCCTGCCAATGTAAAGTTTGTGGGTGTTATTTCGCCCATTCAAATGCCCTATGTTTATGCTGCTGCCGACGTACTCCTGTATACCCCCTACAATAGCAATAGTATCATTGTTCCATTGGAAGCAGCAGCATGTGGAATCCCGGTTGTATTTCGCGATTTGGATGAGTACACACAAATTTTCAGCCAACGCTATTTAAAAGTCGCAGACAATAAAGGCTTTACCGAAGTAGTTCAGAACCTGCAAAGCGACAAAGAGTTTTACGAAATAGCTTCGAATATTTCTAAAAAGCTTATCTTGCAGTTCGATAGAGAGTTGATACGTCAACAGCTCATCAAGCTTTACACTGAATTAATTGAAAATAACCGAAGCACGAACCAAACACGCGAAATAAGGTTTCTAGAAGGGACAAAGGATAAGACGAAACCTGCCATGACGGCTGCTTATAGGAATATGTTGCGAAATAACCTGATTAAGCACGTGTGGAATTTTATCCACAAAATGCCGGTATGGAACAAACATATACGAACTGCCGGATAGTTATCAACCCAAGAGGTTAACTTTAATATTCAAACACCGTGAAAGAAACTCCACCTCAAAAGACAGGGAAACGCTTGGTATTGATCATAACCAAAACGATTCTTCGCGTTTTACTTGGTATTTTCCTGTTTCTAATTTTAGCTATTGCGCTAATTCAGATCCCTGCCATTCAAAATAAAATCAAGCAGCGCTTTGTCCGCAACCTGGCTAATAAATGGAAAACAAACGTAAATGTAGGTTATGTAAGCATTAATCTCTGGGGAGATATTGTTATCAGAGATATCTACATTGGCGACCAACAAAGAGATACATTACTCAATGTAGGTAAAATTAAGGTGGCTGTAGATGTGAGGAGCCTTTTCCGAAAGGAATTGGTGTTCAACAGGCTTTCCATCTCACAGGTACAATTCATTTATCAGGTGTTGGATACTGCCGGGCGCACCAATATCGATTTTATTACCCAATCTCCCACGGATACGGTAAAACAAGATACCGTGCAAACTGAAAGCTCATGGACCATTCACTTCAAAAATATTGACCTTGAGAATATCCGCCTGAAGACGGAAAGCAAGCCAGACAGTGCCTTCATGGATTTAAATCTGGAACATTTAGCGTTATCGCTTACCGAAACCGACCTGAAGAGAATGCGTTTCGGAATCAACACACTTTCAGTTGGCAAAATGCGGTTTGCGCAAACAAACCTGGGTTCACCAAAGCCTGAAAAAGCGGACACAGCTGCAAGCGAGCCGCTGAAACTTACAATTACCCTTAATGAAGTTACGCTAAGGGATATCGAGTATCTTCAAAAATCATTGAACAATAGCATTTACCTGGTACTTGGCGAAGCATCCCTCCGCAATGGTAATTTCGACGCCTTGAAACATCAGATGCATCTACAGAAAATAGCCATGGACAAAAGCTCTGTAGAATTTAAACAAAACGGATCCGCATTGGCCGCCGATTCCCAGGAACCTACAGTAGAAAGCCCTAATCCCGACTGGAACATCAAGGTAAATGATGCAGGAATAAAGCTGAACCACATAGTATTCGCTAATAGTACCGGGGCAAAAGGCAATGAATTCCCTCATACAATTGAGCTCAAGAATCTCATTCTTCAATTTAGCGGGCAATTTCAGGGACCAAAGAAATGGCAGGGCAACCTCCGCGCGCTTGAATTCACCGACAGCCGTACAAACCAGAATACGTCGCTTCAAACACGGGCCGAAATGAGCAACGGCACTGTAAAAGCGAATAATATACAGTTTGCCAGTGGCCAATCGTTCCTGAATGCCACAGCCGAGATTGCCATACCTGAGGAAAACGGCAATTCAGCAGTCCCCGCTTTCAGGCTTGCGGTACGCTCCTCTCATATCAGGCAACAGGACTTTGCGCCCTATTTGAGCGACAGTATCCGTATTACATTAAGCCGATTACCTCAGGTTATAAGCTACAAAGGCAATACGATTTCGGAGAACGGGAATATCAACACCTCCGGTATTATCAATACCAGCGAAGGCGACCTTCAGATTGAAACCCGTATGCACCTTGCAAGAAATATAAAAATGAGCACATATGCTGTCAACTTAAATATCAATGAATTACAGGCAGGACATCTGCTAAATAATCCAACATTAGGCAAGATAACCGGAACAGTGCGTGCAGAAGGAACCGGAACAGTGCCTGGAGCCATGAGCGCCAATGCCAGCATAAACATTGCATCTGTTGAATATAACAAATATGCATATAAGAACATCATACTTAACGGGAACATGGCCGACAGTCTGGTAGATGTAACCTTAAAAACAGACGATCTCATGCTTCAATCATCTATACGGGTTAATGGTAATATTGGAAATACAACCAACATGTACCTTACAGCCAACGTGCCTTATGCTAACGGCAGAGCAATGGGGCTTACCACAGATACATTAGGCGTTTCGGCCAACATGAAAGTGCATTTTATAAGTGAAGGCAACAAAAACATTCTTGTATCGTCCGATACATCGGATATAACTATACATATACCACGGCAGGACATCACTTCGTCGAACAAAATATTCTACCAGGTAAAAGGCGACACCGTTAACGCAGATATAAAGACCACATTTGCCGACATAGCTTATGCCGGGAATATGGCGATTCAGGAAATACCCCAAATGCTGAAGAATTACTTCGGTCATTATTTCTCCACTAAGGATAGTGCTGTAAACACCAAAGGTTATTTCGATGCATCCCTCAAATTTAAAGATATTTCGGTACTGAATGCCCTTACCCAATCGAAGATTGAGATATCTGAAGATGCCCGTATAACGGCAAGCTTCCGCGAGAACAAATTGAGCGCAGGCATGGATGTAGAAGAGTTTATTTACAACGATATTCAGGCTAATGATATCGAATTCAGGGCCGAAGGAAGAGATTCCAGTTTCCTGGTGAATGTAAATTTGGGAAGCGTTCAAAATCCATCAATAGGTGTTACTGACATCAAGCTTAATGGTAATTTAAATAATGGCGTCCTTCAAAGTCGTTTTGCTTTCTCTGATGAAGAAGGTAATGAATGGTTTAACCTTGGTATTGCTATGCAACCCCAAACGCCTGAGAAAAACATTGTTGTAACAAGCCCTTTACGCCTCAATCGTCAGGAGTGGGAAACCAAGCAAGACAACATGATCCGGTTCACTCCCGATGGTGTAAGCCTGAAAGACGTTGTCTTTACAAGGAACGACAAAAGTATTTCCATCTACACGGAGCCCCGTAACCCAAATGCACTGTCAGTTGAACTGAAAAACCTAAGCCTAAGCCTTATCTCAGAGATACTTCGGGGCGATTCAGCTGCTATTTCGGGCAGGATAAACGGAAAGGCAACCGTTCTCAACCTGTTTAACGAGCAAAAACCGCAATTCGATGTTAATCTGAAGGTAGAGCAAATTGCAGCAGGGCCGCAGGCAATAGGCAATTTACATGTTGAGGCCTCCAATACGCGGAACAGCGACATGGCAGATATTAACCTGGACTTTGGGCAAGATGAAACACTGTTCAACGTAAAGGGTGTTTACGGACTGGCCGAAAATATCCCAATGAACCTGGTTTTCACGGCACATGACTTCCAGATTGCTTCCATTCAGCCATTTGCAAGTAATTTTATGAATAAGGCGCAAGGAATAGTCAATGCTTCCATTCGTATAGAAGGGAGAACGCAGCAACCAAGGCTGAACGGATTTCTTGCATTCGACAAAACCTCTTTTTTTATAGTACCTGCACAAACTTCGTACGCATTAAATAACCAGCGTATTAATTTTGAAGGCGACCGGATTCGTTTTCCCAACTTTACCGTGCAGGATGCCAATGGCGACCCGTTGGTCCTCAATGGCGACGTATCTTTCGCTAATTTTAAAAACATACGAAGCAACCTAAAGCTAACAACCCAGAGGTTTTTAGCTTATCAGGGAAGCCAGAGCAATATCCCGGGCGAGGAAAACCGGGTAATCCTTACCAGCAATATCGACCTGAATGGCGGATTGAACGATCCTGTAGTAAGAGCAAACATACAGATTGTAGAAAATTCCAAGTTCTTCTATAAAATAACCCGCGGAGCAACAAACCTTTCGGAGGAAGGAGTTATTGTGTTCACTGGTGCAGGCGAACAAACAGAAAGTTCGCAACCACAAAAATCAGGCACCATGGATAACCTGAATCTTACCGCAAACATCAGAGTTGCAGACAACACGGCAATAACCATTATTACTGACCCGGCGCGCAATATAGGTATCAATATGAAAGCAGGAGGCGTGTTTTCGATGGAGCAACGGCCAAACCAGGCGCCACGGCTTACAGGCAAGCTGAATGTTTCTGGTGGCGATTATACCATCGATTTCTCCGGTATAAAACGGAAATTACAAATCTCCGATAGTAGCTCTATTGCCTGGTATGGCGATATTGCCCGGCCCGAACTTAACCTGAGGGTGACTTACGAGGTACGCGCCTCCCCAGACGAATTGCTGGGCAACGAAACTACCGAGGACAAAAGTACCCTGCCATTCCTCGTCAATATGCGCATTACTGGCGACCTTGCCTCACCAAACCTGAGGTTTTCGCTTGCTATTCCTGCCGAATTTGAAGGTGTAAAAGGCGGAGCGGTAGCCGCTAAACTCAAGGAAATTAATTACAACGAATCGGATGTTAACCAAAAAGCAATGGCATTGCTGCTTTTCGGCCGGTTCGACTTTTCCGATATCAGAGGCATTCTCTCCAGCGGCGGCGGAGGCACCAATGCACTTATAACCAATGCCCTCAATCAGTTTACAGCACAAAAGATCCGGTTCATTGATCTTCACTTCGATCTGGAATCGTACAACAATTATGGCGAGGCCACAGGCGAAAATCAACGCACACAGCTTATGGTTGCCGCATCGCGTAAGTTTCTCGACAACCGATTGAATACACAGGTAGGCGCTACCTTTGTTTTACAGGGCGATGAACTGGAACAGCAGCGTTCGTGGGTCGACAAAGTCAGTCCCGTCTTCAACGTAAGCTATATTCTCAATAAATCAAGGTCCCTCAGTGTAGGGGCCTTCAGAAGAAGCGAATACCGAGGCCTTATCGAAGGAAAAGTAATTAGTACCGGCGCCGGGCTTATTTTCCAAAAGGATTTTGATTCAATTGGCGAGCTTTTCCGAAGAATTAACCGCAACAACTCACTTTCATTAACATCAGAAAAGGACTCGAAATGAAAATCGCACATATCCTCTGTTTTCTTTGCATTACTATAACGTTCAGTGGATGCGTGCAGTCCCGCTTGCTGAAGAAGAACGAATACACGTACGGGGGCGCTAAAATAAAGATCGAAAGCGATACAACTATTCAAAAGAAAGGAAAACTCGCATCCATGCTTAAAGACCAGACTTATCCGCTCCCGAATAACAAAACACTGGGATTACCCATTAAATTATGGATTTATAGCTTATTTGGCAACGGTTTTATTGGTAATAACTATGGCGAACGCCCTGTATTACTGAAAGACGTACCTACTGAGGATGTAGCGGCATCGCTGCAAACCGTGCTTAAAGCAAACGGATACCTGCAATCGAGGGTTGAAGCCAAGGTAAAGAAAAGTACCTTATTTAAATACGAACGAAAAGTAGAATACACGGCACATGTAAAAGCACCGTATTTTCTAAGAAACCTCACAACAAACTTCCCAGATAGTGCGATAACGCATATTGTGGATTCAATAAGTGATAAATCACTGGTCCATTCGGGCGATCAGTATAACCTGATTCGCTTAAAAGATGAGCGCGAACGGATTGATAAGGTAATGAAGAACAAAGGTTACTATTATTTTTCACCTAATTTTCTATACTACGTAGCAGATTCGTCAGTAGGTAACCGGAATATTGATCTTTCCTTGCAAATTCAGGAAGATATTAACCCCTCCAACCTGAAGCCCTGGACAATCGAAAATGTTACAGTAATCGACAACCAGGTAGCAGATACAGCTGGTCAGGGCGATGTTGTCCATTTTAAAGGAGTTGATTTTATTACGAGCAAAAAAATAAAACCCAAAAGAATAAGGCATTTCATACTTTTTCAACCCGGCGGATTGCTAACATCCGATAGTTACAACCTTACAAACAGAAACCTTTCTGCAATAGGCGCATTTCTTTATGTTAATACCGATGCCATTCCGGATACCATTAATAACACCTCATCGGCAGTAATCACCCTAACGCCGCACAAAAAGCACAACATCAAACTGGATGCGGAAATGGTAAGTAAATCGAACAATTTTGCCGGTCCCAATCTAAGTGTCAGTTATATAAACAGGAACATCTTTGGGGGCTCAGAGCAGTTCACTTTTCGCATAAATGGTGGTCTGGAGGCCTGGCTGCAAAAACGCAACTCAGAAATGCTCGGCGATTTCAACTACGAATTCGGAGCAATGTCCGAACTCAGATTTCCACGGTTCCTGTTCTTCAATCCTTCGCTGTTTTCGGGAAGATATATTCCCAGCAACCATATCCGGGCCGATGTTCGCTATGTGAGCCAGGCCAGGTACTATAAAATGTGGTTTGCCAACGCTGGTTATGGATTCCGATGGACCGAAACCAATAATAAACAGCACGAGTTCAATTTGGTAGACATGACATTCCAACACACGCTCACGCGAACATTATTTTACGACTCGCTTGTAAACCTCAACCCCCTGTTGAAGGAAAGCTACGCCGACCAATTTATGATAGGCAGCAACTACACTTACCAATATGCAATACCAGAAAGCGATCACAGGCTGGTACGTACGGCATTTACAGGATCGTTGGAAGGCTCCGGCAATTTGTTGTACGGGTTACAAAAACTGCTGGGCTCGAAAAAACCTGAAGGCGAACAAAGAAAATTCCTTGGCGCCGTCTATTCGCAATATGTACGTGTAAACACCGATTTCAGAGTATATGTAAAATTATTGCCTTCGGATGTATTGGCCACCCGACTGAGCTTTGGGCTTGGTATACCACTGGGTAATTCCAAAACGTTACCAGCGCTCAAGCAGTTCTACCTTGGAGGAGCTAACACCATCAGAGCCTATCCTTTTCGTTCGGTAGGGCCGGGAGCTTATGCTGATACCTCCACAAACAACCAGTTTGTGCTCCTGAATCATACAGGTGAATTGCAGTTTATGGGAAATATCGAAAACCGGTGGAAATTTGCCAAACGGCTCGAACTGGCGATTTTTCTTGATGTTGGTAATATATGGCTGCTAAAGAATGATCCATTGCGTGAAAATGCACAGTTTAAAGGTAATCAGTTCCTGAAACAGCTGGCAATTGGCTGGGGTTATGGGTTACGCTATTTAAACGAATTCTTTATTATTCGTGTGGATGTTGGGATCCCGCTTCACGTGCCAAATACAATCGAAAAAATAAGCGAAAAGAAGGCCATCTTTAATTTTGCTATTGGGTACCCGTTCTAATTTCGTTGAACTTATTCTAAATTTCTCTGTCATGTCATTCCGGCGAAGGCCGGAATCCGTAAGCTACGAAGCCGAGAACTTACACAACAGATAGGGATTCCGGCCTTCGCCGGAATGACATCGTCAAAATGGGCTGCAGTCTTTGCCAAATAAAAAACTCCTTACAAGAATTAGCACGCTAATCCTCGTAAGGAGGTAATTATATGATAAAATTTAAGATTCGTAAACGGCGAAAGGCTCACCCACCGATTCCTTTTCTATAAGCTTATTCAAGTCTAAAGACGAATTTACACGGGTACCGTTAAAAATTAAGGTATCCGTTTCGAAATCGAGATCGTTGAACCGGTATTTTATACTCTCACAAGCCTTGCGCTTGGTGGGATATGTTGCCCTTTCCTCAAAATCTTTATTGATATTGGAAGAAAAATTGCATATGGAAACAGTTGCTAAGCAACTATCTTCCAAATTGTTAAGTTCAATAATATAAACAGCCATATCCGTCAGATTTAAGTGATAATGATACGTCCCATTACAATCCTTCAATTTCCTTGCAAAATCCGCGCCAATTTTCCGAAACTACTAAAATGACACGCGTAGGAACTATAGAGATACGCTAAACAATTGATTACAGAAGAAAAGACAAAAAAGCAGTCAATCAAAACCTGAATGAATGCCAATGACGGCAATTATCCGTACTTATTTTGACTGCTTATTGTGGACTTATTTTTTCGATTGTCCCTTATCCTTTTCTCCTTTGGAGGATTTAGTGGAACCTTTGTCGCCACCTTTATTATTGTTGCTACTTTTTTCAGAAGTTGGGCTCTGTTGTTCGTGACGCCCTTTTGGTGTTTCTTTAGTATTTGCCATAATATTTAGAATTTAAATTATTATAGTAATATTATACTGCAAAACCATACCAATATTTATAAATCTGATAACGAACCACATGGAGCACGCTTCTTCAGTGTTGGTGTTGCTTTAATTCTTCATATCGGGGAGCAAAATCAACAACTTTCGTAACGCTAAGTGGCTCTGTTGGATTCTTCGAATGTCTTTATTTTGTTATACAGTGTTTTCCGATCCACTTTGAGTATTTTCGCGGCTTTGCTCTTATTAAATTTCACATCGCGAAGCACCTTCATAATGGTTTCGTATTCGGCCTTAGAGGCAGCGTCCTTCAGGTCGAATTCGCTTCTTGTTCCGTCCTGTTCAGGAACAATATCAGCATTTTCGTTAATACTATCGAGCGGGTTAATGATTTCGTGAGGCAAAGTGGATATTCCCACTTTATCGCCCTTTGTAAGCAACACAGCACGGCGCACTACATTGCGCATTTCGCGTAAATTGCCGGGCCATGGATATTTCAGGAAAATATTCATTACTTCATTGTCGAATCCCGCAATGGTTTTGTTCAGCTCCTTATTGCTCTTATCCAGAAAGTATTCGGCAAACAGAGGAATATCCTCGAGCCGTTGACGCAAAGGCGGTATATGCAATGTAAATTCGTTGAAGCGATGGTACAAATCTTCACGGAACTTACCATTACGGGAAGCATCAAATAAACTCTCGTTGGATGCTACGATTACGCGAACGTCGAGGTCGATTTCCTTGGTGCCACCCACTTTTTTGCACTTCCTCTCCTGGATAACCCTGAGCAGGATGGCTTGCGTTTCGTACGAAAGGTTGGCCACTTCATCCAGGAAAATTGTACCATGGTTAGCTGCTTCAAAATGGCCTTCTTTATCGGACAAAGCGCCAGTGAACGCACCCTTTACATGGCCGAACAAGGCGCTGCCCGCTAATTCTTTAGATAAAGCTCCGCAGTCGATAGCTACAAAAGGCTGATTCGCCCGGGTGCTGCTTTTATGTATTCTTTTAGCAATTACTTCTTTGCCGGTTCCGGTTTCGCCGTATAAAATGACACTGTAATTTGTAGGAGCAACCATATCTACCTGGCTATAAAGCTGCTGTGCTACCTTTGAACACCCTACCAGAAAATTGTCGATAACCTGTCCTACCGGTAATTTACCAGGTTTAATAACGGGAGGTTCTTCTGCCACCACAGCAGGAGGTGGTGCGGTACTAGCAAAAGCCGACGAAAGTAAGTTGAGCACTTCATCGGGAATTAACGGCTTCGAAATATAATCGTATGCGCCAGCCTTAACAACATCAACCGCCGTTTTTATATGGGAATAACCGGTAATAACAATAACAATGGTTTCCGGTTTCATTTTCTTAATCTCAACAAGGACATCCTTTCCAGACTTTTCCCCAAGCCGGTAATCGGTAATGACAAGGTCGTAATTACCATCTCTGAATTTTGTGAGGCCACCACTTGCAGTAAATGCTGAATCGGCCTCGTACCCTTTGTTATTCAGAAAGCGGCTTAAAACAGTACAAATATCGAAGTCATCATCAATTATTAGTATCCTCTTTTTTATCATCTTTTTACAAGTTGTTTTAATTGGAGTGAGGTGGTTTAAAAATAACAAAAAAAATTACTTATTGTTTCTAAGGCCTGGAATCAGTTTTTGCAAGGTAATCCAATGCCCTGTATATTTCGTCGGAATTGAATGGCTTGGTCATGAATAATACCGCACCTTTCATTAAAGCTGCTCTTTTGTTGAAATCGTTGCTATGGGCCGTAATCATAATAATTTGTGCTTTAGGAAACTTATCCCGGATTAAAGGTATAAAATTCAACCCATAACCATCGGGTAAATTGTTGTCGAGAAAAATTAAAGAAGGCTGCATGGTTTCGAATACAACCCTGGCCTGCTGCAAGGTATTAACACATACAGCCCTTATGTTTTTTGCGTCCAGAATACGATTCAGCAGGAAACACGTATCTACATCATCATCAATGATTAGAACATGATTAGTGGTCTCAGTTTTCATCTGTAATGTTTACTTTAAGGTCAGATGGAGCGTTATGTTTGATATTTATCTTGATGTCTTTAATAATCTTAATTCAGGGATATTAAACTATTTTCGTTAGGCTCGCCGGTATATTCGTAATTTAACCTGATGAGAAAGGTGGTGCCCTTGCCGACAGTACTTTCTACATTTATTCTTCCCTTATGGTTTAAAATTATGTTCTGTGTGTTGGTTAAGCCCAGGCCATTGCCCGATACCTTGGTGGTAAAGAATGGCTCGAAGATTTTAGAGACGGCTTCTTTACTCATTCCTGCACCATTATCTCTAATCGTAATCAGGCAGTGATCGGCTTGATTTGCTGTTTGGATTTCAAGCACTCCTTTATGGGGTTCCATCGCTTCTATGGCATTGATAGTAATGTTTAGAAACGCTATTTTAATCTTGTCGGGGTCTATTTCCACTTCCTTGGGGGGAGCAAAATTTTTGATGATCTGTATTTCGTTAAGGTTTATCCTGTCCATTGCGAGTTTTAACGTATCCTCTATAACGCTGTGCACAAATACCTTCTTGATATTAAGCTCGGTAAACTTAGTTGAATTGAGTACTTCGGAAGTAAGGTCGGTAATACGCTGCGTATTTCTTTTAATAATACCAATCAGTTGCGCATCGTCCTCATCGGTTATTTTCAGCTGTTCGCAGGCCAGACTAATGTTTGTAAGCGGGTTACGCACCTCGTGGGCAATAGTACGGGTAATACGGCCACTCACAGCAAATTTCTCGATACTTCGTAGATCATCCAGTTGTTTATTGGTTTCCTGTAACTGCTTAATTCCATCCTCAAGTTCCTGGCGATACCTTCTTTTTTCGCGGTTCTCTTTGTTGTAGGTTCTGTAAGCATAAAAGCCCAAAATAAGTGATATCAGTAGGCCCACTAAATTGGTAATTATAAATGTAAACGGCATGCTGTACAGATTGTATGTATCCTGATTAAAGGAGAGCCTCTCGGTACGGGCCATTAAATCAATTAACGCAAAAATTTTAGCAGAACTTTGAAATTCGGGAGCTCCGATATGTGTCATCTGCACTGAATCGATTATTCCGCGTTTGCGGCTATCGATTAGTTGCTGGAGAAAGGCAAACTCACGGTTTACCAGATCTCTCAGTTTACCTGCATTGCCCATTTGTGATTGTGCAGTATGAACCTGCAAATGGAAAACAAGTGAATCCGATTGTTTCTTAATTGCTTGAAACGACTCCAGAAAACGCGGGTTTGAAAGAAAAACATAACCGCTAGTGATGGATTCCGCATCCTTTATGGACGATGACAATTGTTCCAAACTCCAGATTACATTATAGGAATGTTCAACTTTTTTGAAATTCCCATTCATGCGAATGGTACTAAAAAAAACTACGGCATAAATGAGTAAAAGTAAAAGAAAAGCAGCCAGATAGCCATTTCTTACATTCTGCTCCGATTGAACAAACTTCATATGTTGTATTTTATAGCGACTAAAAAATCAATATTAGCATATTTTGGATTAAAATCCTCAAGCTGGATTGTTTAATGAAAAAAGCAAATAGTTAAAAATTACTTGTTTTGTTGCACTTTATAAAACAGAATTAAGTTAAAAATGTTGTAAATTGCGGCTAATAAAAACCTGAAAATTATTTACCGCTCTTTTCCTTGTGTATCCTCCAAAATAATTACAAGACACAATAACAAGCCCCATCCCCCGAAGGGGACAGGGCATTTCTCTACGTTTGCCTGGGCTAATTGGGGTTTAACCCACTTTGAAACAAGACTACTTTTACTTTGCAATATTAAGAGGGGTTGACATTTCCAATTCCGTTCTTTTAACAGTAAAAAACCGTTTGTTCTTGATATTTTTAAATTCCGATGGCGTTAAACCGGTTACTTTTTTAAATTGCGAACACAAATGCGCCGTGCTGCTGTAATTTAGCATATAGGTTATTTCGCTCACCGATCGTTGTTCGTAAATAAGAAGGTATTTCACTCTTTCTATTTTCTGGGTGATATAGTACCAGGTTATGGTTATACCCAAGTTTGCAGAAAACAAGTTCGCAAGGTAGGTATAATCGTAATTGAGCTTTTCAGTCAAATAGCTGGATAGAACAAACTTGCGACTATCTGAAGGACTATTTATTTCCTCCTGAATAAGATTCTTTATCTTGGCAATAATCGCATTTTTGTGATCGTGCACCGGAGTAACACCAAACTTTTCGAGTGCCTTATCCAATTTATACTTAGTACTTAAATCGGTCTCTTCGTTTATTTCAATCAGGCCAATGCCCACATCCCGGTAATCGAGATTCAGCTTATCAAGTTCTTCAACAAATAGTGACGAACAATGATGGCAAACCATGTTTTTATTGTAAAGACTCATAACCTTTTGTTTTAAAAATTTATACCTAAGCAGCGTTTACATCTGGGAAATATTTCCCCTGGTTTTTCTGATCTTCCGGTTCAGTTTACTCATCATTTCTTCACTTTTGTGTTGTTCCTCAACAATAAGCCGTGCAAGAAGAAAGTAAACACCCAAAAGAAGAAGGATTAACGCAACTATGTTCTCGTATTTAACAACCAGGACAATACTGGCCCATGTAATACATAATATGGCAAAAGCGAACAACGAATTTTTCATAATTCCGCGCATATTATAGCATTATACCTAAGGTCAACTGGATAACTACATTCCGGTAGCGTGGTGAAGTGGAAGTCCCGTCGCCATTGTTGCGTTGCATGTCCCAGGCTACTCTCCCGGAAAGAACTGCATTGCTGAAATGAAGGTCCAAACCGCCTACAATTCCTATTGTGTTCTTGCGGGCATTATCATCTGCGGGGTCCTGGTCGCCCAGGTCAAAAGCATCACTCTCAAAATCGTATCCTTCGTTAATAAGAAACGAGAACTGCGGACCCGCCAATATTGTCAATGCAGGTATGGGTTTAATCTGGAGTTGCAGCGGAACGTCGATATAATTCAATTTGCGGGTGTATGAATAATCGACTCCCAGAACACTTCCTGTACTCTTAAATCCCTTTTGGGAATACATCAACTCAGGTTGAAAACCCAGCACAGCATTAAATGGGAAAGAAAGAAAAGCACCTGCTGCAAATCCCCATTTTGCTTTGGCATCGAAATCATCACCTTTGGTATCGTACACATTCGAACTGTTTACACCAGCCTTAACTCCAAAGGCCATTCTCTCCATTATTCCATCCTGAGGCAACACTTTACCTGCGCCGAAAATACACAGAGAGAAAACAAACACGGGTACTAAAAATCGTTTTTTTGTTTTCATAAGGTTAGGGTTTTAAAGTTCACCTTATGCTGTATTAAAATTGTACCACTTATGTTTAGTTTCTGATAACGTACGCATTAAGAGAAATAAGTTTGAAGTATAGCACTAATTATTCTACAAAAAGTGGAAAATTTTACACAACTTCAAACATTCTGTTCAGGAACGAACTATTTGAAAGAAGTGAAAACACAGGTGTTGGACCGTGTAAATACGGGTGCTTGATGAGAAAATAACGGTAATTACCCTAACAGAAACTGTTAAACAAAGAAACACGGCTGCCTTATCGCGCTATACAATTATAATGCATTGGAAACCACGTTTCGCTTGGAATTTCCGGAAGAAAAACTGGAAATTAAGTGCTGTACCATGCCAAGAATCCGATCGGAATAACGCATAGCTATTTTTGATGCAAGGGACTCAACCGCAACGCCTGCTAAGTTGCGTAGCGGACTCTTTGAATCGCGGAAGAACAGCTTGCGTACAATAAAACCTATACCATTCCCGATAGCTACATTGGTTAAATTGTGCATAAGCTCAGGCGATTCTTTAAGACTATTGAAGGTACTCTTAATTACATTAATGGGTTTAAGGCTCTCGTATACTTCATGCAAGTCCTCCTTAATCATCTCCAGATCTTCTTTTTGTCTGGCTTCCAGTGTGGCAATTGCCAGTTTCAGGTTGTCCGATATATCGCCTTTTTTCATGGGTCAGTTTTTAGATTTTAAAAGTGTAAGCCAGTAAAGAGCCACGTATGTCATGAGGCTGTCTACTGTAGCCCAACCTTCTCCAGGTGGAAACATATTAGAACTCCCTCATGACAACGATTCTCCATTAAGGCCTTGTAATTCAGCCTTTGTTCTGATCGAGCAGTTGCTTTATAATTGCGTTTCTCAGTGGTTTTTTAACCAAGCTATGTTGTGCAAAATGGAAAATTAAAGCCAAAACGATGTAAAAGAACCCAACTATCAGAAATCCAAGGTAAGCACTTCCTAATAAACTGCCTACCCATAGTGCTAATCCGATATTTAGCATGCAGATAATGAAAAAAACGATAACAAAGAACAGAACCTTGTAAACCAACGAGGATACAATATCGGCCGACTTGTCAATCGCTTTTAACTTAATCAGGTTAAAAGATGTAGCAGCTAACGATTTGGTTCTTTCAAATAAAGACTCGAGTAACGTTGCTCTTTCTTCCATATTTTTGCGTTTTATAAAGTAGCCGGATTAATAAGGAGTGTTCTCAAACTCTCTCTTCAGCTCTTCTGCCTCCGAGGTACCTGCTGAGTAGAGATTTTCAGCTTCTTCCTCAATCACTTCTATTTGTTTCTTAATACTATCGAGGTATTGGTTAAGTTTATCCCTCACTCCCTCAATTAAATCTTCACCTTTTTTCGATATTCTTCTACGGGTATTTGTTCCCTTATCCGGAGCAAATAAAACTCCAACGGCTGCTCCAACTGCAACGCCGGCGAGTACCCCTGCAACTAATTTACCTGTGCTCATATGACATTTGTTTAAATGTTAAATTTTTATCCTTATAATGGATTTCGGTTACCGATAATCCGCAGTAAGATGGCTATAATGGCCAATATTAAAAGAATATGAATAATGGCACCTACGCTATAGGCAAAGAATCCGATTGCCCAGAATATAACAAGTATAACTGCTATTACATAAAGTATATTTCCCATATTATTTAGAGTTTAGGTTAAAATTGCATTATTCATTTTGTTGAAGGAGCGTTGACGCTGCCTCCATATTCGACCGAAATACAGGAATCATCGAATCGGCCCAGCTTTTAATGTCAGCATCCATCGATTCATCGGCTGCTGCACCCTCAAAGTTGTCAATCGCATTCTCATGTTCCTTGACCATATACCCGCAGAACTCCTGGTCGAAATTAGTGCCTTGGAGCGTTGCGAGTGCATGATATTCGTTTTCATCAGAGACTTCAGGCGACAAGGAAAGACCTTTCTTTTCGGCAAAAACCCTTATGTGGTTCAATATCATTGTATGGCCTGCCTCAATCTTCTTAGCCAGCTCCTGTATAGAATGGGTAGGTGACCGCTCCTGAGCCATTTTCGCAAGCTTTATATCTTCCATACTCATTTGAAGAACCAAAGCCAGGAAATCCATGCTCTTGCTACGCGTCAATTCAGAAGATTCTGCATTTTGCTCCTTTTTATCCTTATTCTTTACATCCTGCGTGCACGATGCAAGTGCGAATACCACGAGAACGGGTAAGGCAAAAAATACATGTCTACTCAATACTCCACGCAAAAACTCCCATCAGTCACAATTTTTGTAAAACTCTATCCAAAAAGTTGTTATGCAAATATATTCCTTCGCCATACGTGATGTTTTACATTTTTCTGGAAAAACGTTACATAATTGCCAGTTTAACGCCACCCTCCGAAAACTTGCGAAGAGTTTTATGTATTCGGCATAAATTTATTTATTTTAGGGCCTTTAATTGAGGAAATGACAGAGGATAAAATTACAAAAGAATCCACACGCGACCTATTGTAATGAATTATTCATCATTTAGTAAACATTAATTGTTAGATACAAATGGAAATTCAGAATTTTATTGTTTATTGAGAAGATTTAATATATTTGTGCTTTCTTTTAATTTATTCTTTTATAATTATATACGAAAGAAAAGGTTTTTAGAAGTGCTGAATTAGGAATTCGATCAGGATGATTGTAAATTATTGCACCTATTTTCAGTTTAAAGGTTTTTACATCATTTTTTCTGATAAAAAGAATCCTATCTAACACCACACGATGTTAGTATCAACATCGCAGTATGGGCATACATCTAAAATACAGCAATTCAATTGGGATCAGGGTAATATGTATATTTGATCAAACTAAAATATAGTGAACGAGCATATACAGAAAGCTTTAATCATCGACGACGAAACAGAAATTTGTTTCCTTTTAGCACAAATACTGAAGCGAAGGAACATCACATCGGAATATGCAGGAACCATAACGGATGCACTAATAATTGCAGAAGCATTCCAACCTAATATCATTTTTGTAGATCATCGTTTACCCGATGGCCTTGGGCACGACGTAATACCCATACTTCGGGAAAAATGCCCTACAGCCCGAATTATTGCAATGACAGCACAGGAAATTTTCGATCAAAAAACGCAAGTAGAACGGTGCGGTGCTGATTTTCTTCTCGAAAAGCCTTTCCTCGTAAATAAAGTATATGAACTAATTGAAGGCTTACCTGTTTCATAAATTTAAATTTCCAGCCTCCTGCTATTCGCTCTAAAGAGCTAACTTAAATAAAGAACCTATGCTTAGATATCTGTCAATACGGAGCAGGCTTACTTATGGATATATTGTTATCCTTGTACTTACTGTGGCCATAAGCAGTCTTGCTGTTTTCGAAATCAACAAAATCTTTAACGATACCAAAAGCCTGTATGAGAGGCCTTATAAGGTAAGCAACCTCCTGCGCGAAATAAAAATCAACACGCTGAATATGCGCCGGTACATGCTCGATATAACCATATTGCAGGACAATAAGGAGATCGATCAGCTAATTCATTTAATCAATACCGAAGAGCAAGAGGCATTTGCAAGCATAAAGCAAATATCATCCTTATCGCCGGAAGATATGGAGTTGAACAAAACAGAAGCCCTTCTCCGGAATTGGAAACCTTTACGCGATGATGTAATAACACTAGTTAGACGAGGCGACAAAGACCGGCCAAATGAGTTAATAATCAACAGAAACAGAGATTACGTTGCCAACATGTTCAATCAAATGCAGGGTTTGATTGATACGACCTCACGCAAGGCTGATGCATTCTACAAAAGCGCCGAACATACCAAAGAAAAAGTGTTGGGTTTGTTTATACTGGTGTTATTCTCTGCGCTGATTATTAGTATTTTGCTCGCCTATTATATTACCAAAAGTATTTCGGACCCCCTGGCATCCATTGTCGAAAATATCAAAGAAATTGCCAAGGGGAATGTTAACAACAAGCGATTGCCCGAAGAGAACGATGAAATAGGTCAGCTTTCCACCTCATTCAATATAATGCAGGACAACTTGCTACACAAAGCACAAATTGCCGAGCGCATAGCCAAAGGCGACTTTGCAGCCCGTGTCAATTCAAGTGGAGAGAAAGATATTGTAGGTGAATCCATCAACCTGATAGCCCGCAATTTCAACATGGTTGTTACTCAGGCCCAGCGTGTGGCAGCGGGTAATTTTGGAACAGAACTTGTTGTCGACAACAATCCGCTTACGGTTGCACTAAACCAAATGCTCCAGAGCCTAAAAGAAGTGGTAGTAAGAGCAAAGCAGGTAGCCGCAGGCGATTACTCCGGACAAATTATTCCCAAATCATCATCAGACGAATTGGCTCTCTCGCTCAACCAGATGACACAGGCCCTGCGGTATGCCACTGAGCAAAATAACAAGCAGAGCAGGCTCAAAACCGCTCAGAACGACCTGAATGAATGCATGCGTGGCGATCTTACAATTGAAGAAATAGCAAACAATGTTATTTCATATATTTCCAATTACGCACATGCACAAATTGGCGGTATTTATTTATTCCAGGAAGAACTACACGGGTACAATCTGATGGGTAGCTTCGCCTATACGGCCGCAGAAAACACAAAAACATTTTTTAAACCCGGCGAAGGACTCGTTGGGCAAACCGCCCTCGAAAAGCACATTATTACATGCAAAGAATTACCTGCCGACTACGTGAAAGTAACCTCCGGCATTGGTGATACACCTCCTAAATGCGTGATTTTGGCACCACTTACATTCGAAGGCAAAGCAATTGGCGTGCTTGAGCTGGGAACCTTAACCGATTTCACGCTCGAAACCTACGAATTCCTGAACATGGTTAAGGAAAACATTGCTATTTTCTTCCTCTCGGCGATTAATCGCGTTACAATGGCCAAGTTACTCGAAACAAGCATGACTCAGGCTGAGGAATTGCAGGTGCAGCAGGAAGAACTGCGCGAAATAAATGAAGAGCTCGAAATACAAACCCAGGCACTGAAAAAATCGGAAGAATTCCTGCAAACACAGCAGGAAGAGCTACGCATTATCAACGAACAACTCGAAGAAAAAACCAGGCGCCTTGAAGAACAGAAAGTTCAGGTGGAAAGACAAAACCAGGATCTCGAATCGGCCCGTGCCGACATCGAGAAAAAAGCCATTGAACTCGAAATCACCAACAGGTACAAATCCGAATTCCTCGCAAACATGAGCCATGAGCTGCGTACACCATTGAATAGCCTGCTTATTCTCTCGCAAAACCTTATGGAAAACAGGGAAAATAACCTGTCGGCTCAACAAATAGAATCGGCCCGCATCATCTTTAACAGCGGAAATGATTTGCTAAACCTTATCAACGATATTCTGGACCTGGCCAAGATAGAATCAGGGAAAATGAATATCTCTACCACCCACGTGGACGTAAGTAAAATTAAAGACTCCTTAAAAGATTATTTCCAGCACATTATAGATAAGAAAAATCTCCAGTTTGAAATCACCATTGCCAATGATGTTCCGGAAAAAGTGGTAACCGACGAACAACGGCTGAATCAAATCCTGCGTAACCTCATGTCGAACGCAGTTAAATTCACCGAAAAAGGCGGGATATACATGAATATGTACAAACCCGCTACAACCGAAAAACTCTCCCGAAGCAACCTCGATCACAATAATACCCTGGCAATTGCAGTAAAAGACACAGGTATAGGTATCCCGGCAGACAAGCAAATGGAGATTTTCCAGGCATTCCAGCAGGTCGACGGAAGCATTTCCAGAAAATACGGTGGTACTGGTCTGGGACTGTCTATAACACGCGAACTTACCAAAATGCTTGGTGGAGAAATAAAGCTTGTTAGCGAACCCGGTAAAGGATCTGAATTTACTGTTTACTTACCATTCGTTTATACCGAAAAACAAGTTAAAGACAATACAACATCTGTTGTAAGCCACACCATTCCGAGAGAATCATTCAATATACCGTTAAAAGAAAACTTAACACCTAAAAAAACGCAGCCTCCCTTTTCTATAGCCGATGATAGGGAAAGTGCAGATGCAGCGAAAAACTGTATACTTATTATTGAAGACGATCCCAACTTTGCTGAAACCCTTGCTAAGCTGTGCAAGGAAAAGAAAATTAAACATCTTTCGGCAGTTACCGGCGAAGAAGGAATTGAGCTTGCCAATAAATTCCTGCCCAAAGGGATCATCCTCGATATTAATCTTCCCGGAATGAACGGCTGGGATGTATTGGAACACCTCAAAAACTCGCCCGAAACGCGGCATATACCCGTTCATTTCATGTCGGTATACGAAGAGTCGATTGAGGCATACAGCAAGGGTGTTTTTGGCTATCTTACCAAGCCGGTAAGCACGGAAAAGCTCGAAACAACATTCAGTAACCTGCAGCTTTATATCAACCGAAAAATAAAGGAACTTCTTATAGTAGAGGACGATGATAACCTGCGCTCCAGCACAAAAATGCTACTTGAGGCACAGGATATAAGAATTACCGAATGCAACAATGCCAAAGAAGCCATTGCAGCTATTTCGGGAAACCACTACGACTGTGTTGTACTGGATCTGGGGCTTCCAGACATGTCGGGCATCGAAATGCTTAAAATTTTAAAAGATCAGAACATTAAAATACCTCCCGTTGTTATTTATACAGGAAAAGAAATTACACCGGAGGAAAATTTGCAGTTACAGCAATATACACGGAACATCATCCTTAAAGGAGCCCGCTCGGAAGAACGGCTTCTTGATGAGACCGCATTGTTCCTCCACAGGGTAATTGACGATCTGCCCGAGCGGCAAAAGAAAATGCTCGTTAATCTGTATGACAAAGATGAGATGTTTCGTGACAAAACCGTACTCCTTGTAGACGACGATATGCGGAATGTTTTTGCCATAACACAGGTTTTGCAATTGATCCATATGAAGGTACTTATGGCGCCGAATGGCAAAAAAGCCATCGACATCCTGCGTGAAAACGAAATGGTGGACCTTATTCTTATGGATATTATGATGCCGGTTATGGATGGCTACGAAGCCATGCAACTGATAAGAAAAAATAAACAATGGTATAAAATCCCGATTATTGCCCTAACAGCGAAAGCAATGAAAGAAGACAGGGAAAAATCGCTCGCAGCAGGGGCCAGTGACTACATGTCCAAGCCCATAGACGTTCAGAAACTCTTTAACCTGATGCGAATTTGGCTATACCAGTGATATTGATAAAACCATGAATACCTATCCGATTACTAAAAAAATACTAATTGTCGACGATCGCGCCGAAAACCTCATTGCTCTTCAGGTTTTGCTCAAGGGCTTTCAGGCCGAAATAATTACGGCATTGTCTGGCAACGAAGCATTGACTAAAACACTCGAACACGACTTTGCTCTGGCACTTATCGACGTGCAAATGCCCGATATGGATGGGTTTGAAACCGTCCGGCTCATGCGAAAGGTTGAAAAAACAATGTTTCTGCCAGTAATTTTCGTTTCAGCTATTTACTCCGAGGAGCATTACAAAATACAAGGAATCGAAGCGGGTGCTGTCGACTTTATAGCAAAACCTTTCCATTCCAAAATCCTGTTGGGAAAGGTAAAAATCTTTTTAGACATCTATGAACAGAAGAAAAAGCTCGAACTCGAAATTGAACAACGCATAAAATCGGAAAACAGCCTGCGCGAAGCAGAAAAGGAACTCATAGAAGCCAAAGAAAAAGCCGAAGAATCGGATCGGCTTAAAACCGCTTTCCTGGCTAACATGAGCCACGAAATACG
>DATALJ010000095.1:0-5071 GCA_036261135.1 Bacteroidales bacterium | reverse complement strand
ATGTGCGGTTTGCATCATGTCGAGTGCTTTGCCTTCTGATACACCTTCCTTGATGTCAAGAAGAACAATTTCACTTGCTAACTCTTTTTGAGCCATTAAATTTGCGCGATGTAACCGAAAAACATGGCGGCTCATACACTGCAGCAGCTGTGGGCGAGGTGAATGTTGTTGAAGCCATGAAAAAGACCAATGCAATAATTGGTGGCGAAGGCAATGGAGGCATTATATATCCTGAACTTCACTATGGTCGCGATGCATTGGTTGGTATTGCCTTATTCCTTTCTCATCTGGCAAAAACAGGGAAGAATTGTTCTGCTTTGCGCGCTACATATCCGGACTACCAGATGTCTAAGAATAAAATTGAGTTACATGCCGGTATTAATGTAGATGCCATATTGGCTCAGGTGAAGGACCATTTCAAAAACGAAAAGGTAAACGATATCGATGGTGTAAAAATCGATTTCCCGACTGAATGGGTTCATTTACGCAAGTCAAATACAGAGCCGATTATCCGGATCTATTCGGAAAGTAGCTCGAAGCAGAAAGCTGATGAACTCGCGAATAGGGTTATTGATGAAATAAAGAAAATGATAGGTTCAAAATAACTTTTTAGAACCAACTTAATGTTGTCGGAATAAAAAATATGTTTTTTAACATATTTTTTATTCCGTTTTTTTACTTTTTATTCTTTACAGACAGATTGTTATGAAAATAACAATCCAAAAACCTTTTAATAAACAAACATTTAGGGTAGTCTATCGTTTAGTTATTTTACTAATTTAGCGCTCGATTTTTTTAATGATTTAATCGTATTTATAATTATGAATAAAATTACAGTAGTAGGAGCAGGTAACGTAGGGGCTACATGCGCAAATTTAATGGCTCAAAAAGAGTTAGCAAGTGAAATTGTTCTTCTTGACATCAAGGAAGGTGTATCAGAAGGCAAAGCACTCGACATGATGCAAACCGCACATTTACTAGGTTTCGACAGTAGAGTGATTGGTTGCACTAATGATTATGCAAGAACCGCAGGTTCCGATGTTGTTGTTATTACATCTGGCATACCTCGTAAACCAGGTATGACGCGCGAAGAATTAATTGGAATCAACGCTGGTATTGTAAAAGATGTTTGCCAGAACATTCTGAAACATTCTCCAAATGCAATTATTGTTGTTATCAGCAACCCTATGGATACCATGACCTATTTGGCACTTAAATCTACAGGTCTGCCTAAGAACCGCATTATCGGTATGGGTGGTATTTTGGATAGCTCTCGTTTCAAATGCTATTTAAGTTTAGCATTGAATGTTCCACTTAGCGACATTCAGGGTGTTGTAATTGGTGGACATGGCGACACAACCATGATTCCTCTCGCTCGCTATGCTACTTATAGCGGTGTTCCTGTAACTTCATTACTCAGCAGCGAAACAATTTCGAAAGTTGTTTCTGACACAATGGTTGGTGGAGCTACATTAACCAAACTGCTTGGCACTTCAGCATGGTATGCACCAGGTGCTGCAGGAGCTGCATTGGTTGAATCAATTATCTGCGACGAAAAGAAGCTCTATCCTTGCTGTGTGGCATTGGATGGTGAATATGGTCAAAAAGATATTTGTATCGGTGTTCCTGTTGTAATTGGCAAGAATGGCTGGGAAAAAATCGTTGACTACAAGCTGGAACCCAGCGAACAGGAAATGTTCAATAAGAGTGCTGATGCTGTACGCAGCATGAACAATGTGCTTAAAGAAATGAATTTGATTTAATTATAATGAGGCTACCTTTACCAATGAGGTAGCCTCTCTCTATTATGGAAATCAACGAAATCCTCTTTTTTTCCTTATTATCTGCATTTGTCGTTGTTTTTCCTGTTTTCATTATCATCTCTCTTGTTAAGTTAATCTTCCGCGATTCTTTCATCATTCGTAAAGAGAAAAGTCTTGTAAAACTCTTCACGCTTTTCCCGCAGCGCATAGATAAATATATTCATGAGCTGTTGGTTGCCAAATTTCCTTACTATACGAGTTTGTCTTCATCCGAAAGAATAAGATTTTATGTACGACTGCGTCTTTTTATCGAGTCCAAACGGTTTAAGCCCTGCCAAATTCTTGAAGTAACGCAGGAAATGAAGATTCTCATCGGAGCTTCCGCAGTGCAGCTGACTTTCGGGCTGGACAAGTTCATTTTTCACCATTTCAAAACGATCTTGGTTTATCCCAAAGCATTTTTGTATTCGGACAGAAATTATCATAAGGGCAATGTAAATGTTAAAGGCTCCATCTCTATTTCGTTCGAAGACTTTGTGAAAGGATACGCCGATCCTACAGATTCTTATAACCTGGGGTTACACGAAATGGCTCATGCCCTGGAATTGGAGTATAATCTGAAGGATGAATACGATGCATTTTTCGGTGCTTACTACGAGCGTTGGCTCAAATCCGCAGCCACCGAACTGGTAAGAATGAATTACGGGCAGTCCGATTTCCTTAGGAAATATGCTGGCCGTAACGTTAAGGAATTCTTCTCGGTTTGTGCGGAGAACTTTTTCGAACGCCCCATTCTTATGAAAGAGAAATTACCTGAAATATACAGGCACATGACCTTATTACTAAATCAGGATCCTGCTTCCGGTAAGTTTTCGAACCAGGTACGATCCCGCATGGGACAAAACAGAGCTATTCCTTCCGGACCTTATGTTTTTTTGGCCAAACCGCTGTATCTACAAACCTTCCTTCCGAACATCTCGGGGCTCTTCATATTTTTACTACTATCCATATGGGCCAAAGAGGTAATGTTGGTTTTGATTTTGGTTATTCCCTGGTTAGCGATATTTGTTTTTACGGTTTTTAATCTGAAGTACTTCTATATTTATCCTGGAAGCCTTGTTGTAAGGCCATTCCTGGAACGGATACTCAAACTTCGTGTATACAACCTCGAAAATGTGGTATCTGTTTCTTTCCCAAATGAAAACAAACGAATCATTAAGATTTCTCATATTAATGAGGGGAGGGTAGTATACGACTCCCATGCTATCTTATGTGGCGACGAAAAACTCCGCGAGCTGATTTCTCTTCTGAAATCATCCAAAGTGATGGTGAAATTTAGCAGATAAGTAAAATTTCTCTTACAACGCAACCATATTGTTTCTCATTCGTCTAACAAATACCTGAATGTATTAACCTGTTTGTTATGAAGAGAATAAATCTTATTTTAACTATAGCTACATTCCTTATTGTATGCGCTTTTAATAACGGAAAAGAACCGCTGTCAGGAAAGTCGGGAACGGATAAAGTTGTTGAAATATCCCCCTTGCCTGCCTCAAGCTTTATTAAGGTGAATATCGATAAAATGAAGTTGCAGACAGGAGCGAATCCCTCATTTAATGTCAATATTCTAAATTCAAGCAATGTAATGGTTTATAGTGGTACAAAGAGCGAACACCAATTTAGTATTTATATTGGTGGCTTGCCCGATGGTACATATAAGCTGTTACTGAAGCTGAATAATTCGGATATTGAAGCAAGCTTCGATGTAAAACACTGATTACCGCTCGAAACGCAAGGCCATTCCTTTTGCTGTTTCGTCAAACCTGCCGTTTTGATAAACAAGGTTTCCATTAACAAAAGTATGTGAAACCTTTCCTGTAAAGGTATGCCCTTCAAATGGCGACCATCCGCATTTGTAGAGAATATTATCTGTTGAAACCGTCCATTTTTCTGAAAGATCGAGTAGTACCAAGTCGGCAAAATAGTTTTTCCGAATGTATCCTCTTTTTGACACCTTGAATATTTCTGCCGGATGATGACACATCTTTTCAATAATCTTCGGGAGCGATATCTTCTTTTGCTGATAAAAATCGAGCATTACATTTAGCGAATGCTGAACGAGAGGCCCTCCCGACGGGGCTTTGGTATATGGATTATCTTTCTCCTCAATAGTATGAGGGGCATGATCTGTAGCAATTACATCGATGGTGTTGTTTAATAAGGCTTCCATCAGTTTGTTTTTATCATTTTCGCTTTTAACCGCAGGGTTCCATTTGATGCGATTTCCAAATTGCTTGTAATCCCTGTCGTCAAACCACAAATGATGAACGCAAACTTCGGCAGTAATGCGCTTGCTTTCTATTGGCTCCTTGTTTGAGAACAGGCTTAATTCTTTGGCAGTAGAAAGATGCAGAATATGCAGGCGGGTATCATGCTTTTTAGCGAGTTGAACCGCCATGGAACTCGAAAGAAAACAAGCCTCATCGTTGCGGATTACAGGATGCAGTTCTACCGGAATGTCATCTCCATATATACCTTTATATTTCTCCAGGTTTCTTCTGATGGTCTGCTCATCTTCGCAATGGACGGCAATCAACACCTTAGCTTTCTTAAAAATATTGTCCAATGCATCGGGGCTGTCAACCAACATATTTCCGGTAGAGGAGCCCATGAATATCTTTATTCCGCAAACATTTACAGGGTCTGTGGCTAGCAGTTCATCCAAATTGTCGTTGGTTGCTCCCATATAAAAGGAGTTGTTTGCCAAAGACTTTTCTGCCGCTATCCTGAACTTTTCTTCCAGTAATTTTTGCGTTGTGGTTTGCGGATTGGTATTGGGCATCTCCATAAATGAGGTTATCCCGCCGGCAATACCAGCTTTTGCTTCGGTATAGATATCTGCTTTATGAGTTAATCCGGGCTCTCTGAAATGAACCTGGTCGTCAATAACGCCTGGAATCAGGTATTTGCCTGTTGCGTCAAGAACTTCAATATCTTCTCCAACGTTCTGGTTTATTGGAGTATAGAAAACTTCTTCTATTTTGTCACCATTAATTAATACACTCCCAATGGTTTCTTTTCCTTCGTTTACAATGGTTACATGCTGAATTAACAATCTCTTTTTCATACGTTCTTACATTGCATTTATACTAAAACTACGGAGTATATAAATAGGTATTAAGCTTCGATTTTTGGGTATTTTTTAAAAAAGCTTCTCCACTTCATCATCATAACACCCCAAAGCGCTTCGTTGAAGATACCTCCGCTCATTTTGGACGAACCAGCTTTCCGGTCGGTAAAGATAATGG
>DATALJ010000076.1:0-8353 GCA_036261135.1 Bacteroidales bacterium | reverse complement strand
AAAAAATGCAGAAAAAATAAGATTTTGAAGATGCCACGTCGCTAAAAAATGAGCAAAAAACGTCATTTTTTGATAGATGGTCGCCTAAAATGAAGTTAAAACAAAGGTATCTTTAAACAAAATTTTGAATTTTGGGGCACTCACTCAAGAATTGAATATATAAACCCGATCTTATATGGTTGATGCCCTTTGTACACTATTCCCGTTCTATGTTTGCAGGCGCTGTTGGCCATGGAGTTGGTGAGTGGTTCGAATTCATGTCCTGCATTCATCGTACAAAGTGCAGCTATTTGATTATAGGGTATAACTGGCATCTCTTTTCCTATATATAATGGTATGTTACCGATGTTGTGTTTAGGTTATGTCCTGTTCATACAATTAAGTTATAGCAACAGGTTTAATACAAAAACCCTGCGAGATTAATCTCCACAGGGTTTTGACAACTGAACCTCTCCGCAATGTTAATTTCTTCTTTTCCCGCGGTGTATTGTTATTTCCTTACTTATGCCATTTACGGTAACTATGGCTTTGTTGTCGCATAGGCTATTGCTATCGCCGTAATTTATATTAATTGTTCTTCCGTTCGAATTCAGTTCTACGGTTCCGGCGGCAATCCATGGGCAAGCCGCTGCAATATACAACGGATTGGTTATGGTGCGGGTATAGGTATTGCCTTTCCTGTTTACGCCAGTGGCTGTGCCTTCAATCATATAGGCATCGTCCAATACAAAATGCGGCGTTGATTCGCCTGAAACCCAGGTACGTGTGCGTGTGAATTCGCGTGTTATCACTAACCCTCCGGGGAAGGTCAACTTGCCACCCACTAATTTTACTTCGTATTGCAAATACTGGGATGCATTTCTGCCCAGGTTTTTCACGGTATGTGTACCTTCAACCATAATACTGTCGATACTGAAGTTCTGGAATGTTACTGTTTTGGTGGCTCCTTCAGTACGGTATCTTCCTGTTACAACAATGGTAATGGTTCCGTTTTTAATACGACCTGCCATATCAGTCCAATTGGTGTATTGGATGGTTATGGTTTTAGGAAAATTAACTGTATCGGGTGTACTTACAGTTATGGTTTTTGACCCTTCTATTGAAACTGACTTCAGGCTCGATGTCGAAACTGCGTACTTGTCTTGTTCGAGGCTTGTAAGGGATTCGTCCATTTCGTTGTATACATCGTCGTAAATGTTGTCGGCATTTGCATCGTCTTCAGCGGACGATATGGCTACCGATTCGTTATCTGTTGCTTCATCTTTACTGCACGATATAAACAATGCTGAACTATTGAACAGAAAGGCTAACCCGAGTATTGCAAATTGTTTTTTCATAGTCTTCTTTTTTAAATTTATAATAAAAATTGGAATGTCTTTTTTCGGATCCGTATTCGAATGGTTTGATGGATGGAACGAAAAAAGGTTTAATCCGCTTTATTATCTTTTTAAAGAAAATTGAAAACCAATTTTTACATCCCGCTTCCTTGAAGGCTTTCCAGCTCTTTATCGGTTCCATCCATTGAAATGGTAAATTTACCATCGCAAAGGCCAATACCAAAATTGATTGTAGCACTCTTATCTTCGTTAACCTTGAGTTCTGTTTCGCCCTGAATAATCCATGGGCAGCCCGGCCTCATAAATAGTGGATTATTTTCGGATATTGTTATTGTATACTTGTGCCCGTTTTGATTTGAGCCTTCTCCGTGCCCCTTTACGATGAAGGTATCGTCCCAGATGCTCGTTAACGCTGAGCCTCTGTCCCATGTTAATGTGTATTTATTGTTGAATGCTACCCAATTTCCTGTAGTTAGGTTAGTGACTTTAGCATCCTGAATATTGAATTCGAGGGTAAGCTTAAAATTAACCCATCCTAAGTTGGTAACAATGGCTGTGCCTTCAACCAATATGGAATCGTTAAGTGTAAAGTTCTGTAACGTGAGTGTGCGCTTGGCATTCTTTTCCCACATTTTGCCCGTTTGTTTCGCAATAATGGTTCCATCTTTCTTCCTTCCGTTTGCACCAGTGTATCCGTTGTAAGTAATGGTAATGGTGGTATCGGTTGCAATAGAAACAGCAACTGATCGTCCGTTTGTAGATGTTGATTTTTGCAGCGAAGCATTGGCAAAGTTCGATGCCTGCTCCACAGTAACAACGTCTTCGGATTCGGCATAAACATCGTTAAATGCATCGTTTGCAGCTACGTTGTTTATTGCTATGCTTTCAACATCGCTGCTGGTTGTGGTATTGTCGTCTTTGCTGCAAGCGCTAAAAAGCCAAATTGCTGCTAACCCAACCATCATCATCCTAACTAATTCTTTTCTATTCATGGCTTTATGATTATTTGTTTAATTTTTTAGTTCAATATTGATTTTTACGATTTCGGGCTTTATAGTTGTGACTTGCGAAGTGATATGCATCATCGGTTAATGGCGATATATATTGCACTTTTTCTGATTCGGATAAGTAAAAAGCATGTTTTAACCAGGATATTTCTTATAACTTTGCGGGCTAAAATTATGATGTGGGAAAGAAACGGATTATAGTGTATATTGCATGTTTAGTGGCAATGTGGTTCTGGAGCCTTTCGTTTATATGGTACAAGGACGTATATGTTTATTTTACGCCCTTTGCAACAGTGTTCTTCCGGCTTGTTATTTCCTCAGCATTACTATTTTCTGCTGCTTTTTTGTTCAGGAAGCTGCAGAAGGTTCGGAAAGAGGATTATAAGAATATCTTTCTATTATCCGTATTTGAGCCTTTTCTCTACTTTGTAGGTGAGAGCCAGGGAATGTTGTATGTATCGCCAACTACTGCATCGGTCATTATTTCAATGATCCCTTTATTGGTTCCTATTGCAGCCTTCTATTTTCTTAAGGAACGGTTATTAATTAAGAATATTATCGGGATTATCATATCGTGCGCAGGGGTAGTACTGGTTGTTTTGAATAAGGACTTTGCTTTCAGCGTTTCGTTAAAGGGCGTATTGCTGTTAAGCATCAGTGTGGTTGCGGCGGTGTTTTATTCTGTAACATTGAAGAAGCTTGCCGATGTGTATAATCCGCTAACCCTTATAGCTTGGCAGAATACGTTTGGAATATTGTTATTTCTCCCATTGGTTCTTATTTTCGAAAGGCATGGTTTGCATAAGGGTCTTCTTGCAATAGATCCGATGATTCCGCTTTTTAAACTCGCCATTTTCGCTTCATCGGGAGCTTTTCTTCTTTATGCATTTTCTGTAAAGCAGCTAGGAGCAGTAAAGGCTAATATATTTACCAATCTGATACCTGTTTTAACGGCATTGCTGTCGTTCTGGCTATTGAACGAGCGTTTGTTATTTCATAATATTTTAGGCATTTTCGTTGTTATCGGAGGTTTGGTGCTTTCGCAGCTTAACCCGATGAAACTGAATAACGGACTGTATAAACGTTTCTGCAAGATTGGAAAATAATAAGATACCCACACCCGAGGCGTTGCGGTTAATGGCTATCAAAGCCGAGAAGCAGACCAAGCAATGGATAGCTTCGTTCAACAGGAAACAATCGAACCAGCTCGACGACGTAGTACATGAATTGCACGATGAGGTGTTTTGCGAAATCGACTGCCTTGCATGCGCAAACTGCTGCAAATCCATCTCTCCAACGTTGTACGATAAAGATATAGAGCGGCTCGCCAAATCGACACGCATGAAACCTGCTGAATTTATCGATAAATACCTGGAGATTGACGAGGAGAACGACTACGTATTCAGAAGTACACCGTGTCCGTTTCTCGATGCCGACAATTATTGCCTTGTATATGAGAGTAGACCTAAGGCATGCCGCGAATACCCACATACAGATCGTCCACGTTTTTACCAGATACTCAAACTTACTTTAAAGAATACCTTCGTCTGTCCGGCAGCCTACCAGGTAATGGAGCGGGTGAAGAAAAGGATGATTTAAGAATTAACAATTGTAAATGGACAATTGACAGTTATTGCTGTGCCTGCTGTCATTCCGGCGAAGGCCGGAATCCATAAACTACGGAGCTGCTCCATGCAAGGAAGTCCGTAAGGATAAGCGCTTACTTTCGCATGCTAGGCGTAGTCTCCTGACTACGCCATTACAGGAAACAAGGCCAGGCTTACGGCATAATCACCTTCAACCCTTGTTTCACTACTTCAATTTTCAGCTTTTTGCCCATGATGGCCGGTTCGCCGTCGAGGTGTACTTCGCCTTCTTTTTTACGCTTAATAGTTATCGATTGCCCCTTGAGGGTTTGCATGTAGCGGCTTTTGTCGATGGTTTTATTGAACACTTTTAAACCCAGTCCAAATACGCTGTACATGGGGAATGGGGTCAGAATGCAAAGATCGAGCATACCGTCGCGGATATCTGCCTTAGGCGCAATGTAGGCGTCGTTGCCATATTGCCCGGCATTGGCAGCCGTTACAAGGAATGCACGGGTCTTTATCTTTTCACCGTCAATTTTTATCTTGTATTTCTTGGGTTTGTATGAGAAGAACGAGGATACTGTTTCTTTGAAGTAAGTGTAGAACCCACGTTTTTTGCTGGATGCGAATTTGCTTCCGATGAGTGCATCGAAACCCACACCACATGTGCAAAAGAAAGGATGGTCGTTGATTAACCCGTAATCGATAGCGGTTTCAGTACCATCGTTAATAAGCTGAACAGCATCTTTGGCTTTCAGTGGAATATTGAGAAACCTGGCAAGCCCATTTCCCGAGCCACAAGGAATAATTCCCAATGCCGAAGGCTTGCCTGCCAGTGCACGGGCCACTTCGTTTACAGTACCGTCGCCACCTACGGCTACAACCCTGCTGAATCCTTTTTCAACAAACTCGCTTACCAGCTCCGGGGCGTGTCCTGCACATTGGGTGTAGGCTATTTCAACAATGTACTTCGTTTGATCCATGGTGTTCATGATCATATCCGGAAGTTCCTTCTTGTTTTTGGTTCCCGATTTCGGATTAATGATAAAAGCAACTTTTTCTTTATAAGGGTTTTCTTTTTCCACTGTTTTTGAATTTTTGCCCAAAGATATAATCTCGTCTGATATTTTGGAATGATTTTCCAAGAAATGAGTAATTATATCTGTTTTAATTGATTGTTTACATTTTGTTAACCTTAAATTAATGGTTAAGTAAACTGTAGTTCGTTATTTTGAAACAAAAACATGTTACAAAGAAATCACTTTAAAACCATTGTAGTCTCGGATATTCACCTGGGAACTACCAATTCCAAAGCAAAAGAAGTTGTAAGGTTCTTGAAAAACAACACGTGTGAAACCTTAATCCTGAATGGCGACATTATCGATGGCTGGCAACTCCGCAAGGGCGGACAATGGAAGAAGAAGCATACCCGCTTTTTCAGAGTAATCCTGAAGATGATCGAAAAGTATAATACAAAGGTAATCTATGTGCGGGGCAACCACGACGATTTTCTCGATCATATTCTCCCATTTGAATTTGCCGGAATATCCATTGTGAAAGACTATATTTATGAGAGCTTTAACAAACGATATCTTGTGATACATGGCGATATCTTTGATGCAATTACAACAAATCTCAAATGGCTTGCAAAATTAGGCGATACGGGATATACCTTCTTGCTCTGGCTTAATAAAATGTACAACAATTACAGGGTTAAACGAGGGCTGCCTTACTATTCCTTATCGCAGGTGGTGAAGCAGAAAGTAAAAAGCGCTGTGTCCTATATTTCCGACTACGAAAAAGAACTAGTAGCAATTGCACGAAAGAAAGAATGTGCAGGTGTGATCTGTGGGCACATTCACCACCCGGCAATGATTCAGTACGATGATGTGCTCTATCTTAACTCGGGCGACTGGGTTGAATCGCTTACTGCACTTGTAGAAGATTATCAGGGCAACTGGAAAATTCTCCGCTATGCCGATCTTGCCCTTGAAGAGGATGAAGATGAAGTAACAGCAAGCATTGGAGCATCAAGGAATTCTCCGTTGTTTACAGCAGAAATGGTTCAATTATAGTCATTCAATTTCTCCCTTTTTCTATTAATTTTACTACAAAAACCAACTATGCGATTTTTATTCATCATCCAGGGAGAGGGAAGGGGACACATGACTCAGGCCATATCGTTGCGCGACATGTTAGTCAGGCACGGCTATGAGGTGCCCGAAGTACTGGTTGGGAAAAGTCCCAACCGTGAAATTCCTAAGTTTTTCTTCGATAAAATACAAGTACCTGTGCATACCTACGAAAGTCCAAACTTCCAGGTTGCCCAGAACAACAAAGGGATAAAGGTATACCAATCAATATTCAAGAATGTTAGAAGCCTCGGGACGTACCGCAGGAGCATGCGTTTCATTAAACAACGGATTGAGGAGTTAAAGCCCGATCTGGTAATTAATTTTTACGAGATGCTCGCCGGGCTTACCTATATGTTCCTCAGGCCCAAAGCGCCTTATCTTTGCTTGGGACATCAGCATTTGTTGCTGCATTCCCAATTTGTTTTCCCGAAAGGAAACTGGATGCAGATTTGGATGCTCAATTTTTTAACACGTATAACTGCATTCAATGCCAAAAGGCAGCTTGGGCTCTCGTTTATAGAGATGCCCGATGAGCCAAAGAAGAAACTATATGTTGTTCCTCCGCTGTTGCGTAAGGAAGTGCTTGATATTACCCCGTCGGACAAGGGGTACATTTTAGGGTACATGCTCAATGCCGGATACAGCGAGGAAATTATTGAATGGCACAAGAAAAATCCCAATCAGGAAGCCCATTTCTTTTGGGACAAAAAAGATGCACCCGAGGATTTGGAAGTGCAACCCAAGCTATTTTTCCACCGTATCAGCGATGTGAAGTTCCTGGCTTATATGAAGGATTGCTCGGCTTATGCCAGCACATCAGGATTTGAGTCTATTTGCGAGGCAATGTATTTGAAAAAACCTATTCTGATGGTTCCTACAGCCGGTCATATCGAACAGCTTTGTAACTCGGTTGATGCAACAAGAGCCGGTGCCGGCATTGCTTGTAAAAGCTTTGAATTGGATAAGCTAATCGAATACATCCCCAACTACAAGCGCGATGATACCTTTGTGAACTGGGTGCGCAGCGCCGAAGATAAGTTTATACGGCATTTAACGAATTTGTAGAATTGAAAAATAGCCACGAATGCACGAATTGATTGTTATTCGTGCATTCGTGACTATAGTAAGCAATTTTTCTCAACCTCTTCCGTTATAATATTTATATTTGCGCTATTCGTATACTTGGCGTTTATGAGAAAAGCCTTATTTCTTATCATCTGTATTGGATTTGCACAGCCGGTTTTACCTCAGATTGGAGGAAGGTATACTTACGAATTCCTCAATCTTACAGCCTCTCCGCGTGTAGCTGCACTGGGTGGTAAGCTTATCTCGCACGATGGGGCCGATCTGGGCCTTGTTTACCACAACCCGGCACTCGTTGACTCTTCCATGTACAATAATATCTCGCTTAGCTTTGTCAACTATTTTGCCGATGTTAAGTACGGCTATGTTTCGTATTGCCGTCCAATTAAAAAGCATCCGGTGGCTTTTGGTATGCAGTATATCAACTACGGAACGTTTACCAAAGCCGAAGAAAATGGAGTAATAACCGGTAATTTTTACGCAGCAGACTATGCCCTGAATATTGCTGCTTCCCATAAGCTCGACAGCTCTTTTACTGTAGGAGTTGATGTTCGACCGCTGCTTTCAACCTACGAGCGGTATACATCTTTCGGAATCTCAACCGATTTGGGTATTACCTACAAAAACCCTGAGAAATTATACCAGTTGGCCTTGGTTGTACGCAATCTGGGCACACAAATCAAGCGGTATAACGATACATACGAACCTTTGCCTTTCGAGATTCAGTTGGGCTACACACAACACCTGAAATACGCGCCGTTCAATTTTTCCATAACTGCGCATCATCTCGAAACCTGGGATATGTCAGTTAAAGATAATGAAGAATCCCTGGAGAGCGGGAATCCCCAATTGTCTTCTTCTACAACCAATAACAAAAGGGGATTCGAGAAAGTGGCTGATCAGTTCATGCGGCATCTTATTTTTGGTGTCGAGTTTACGCCATTTAAGAATTTCTATGCGCGTGTAGGCTATAATTACCAGCGGAGGCAGGAATTAAAAGTAAGTACACGTGCTGCTATGGTTGGTTTTTCATGGGGTTTTGGTATTTCAATATCCCGTTTTCAACTCAATTACGGGCGTTCAACATATCATTTAGCCGGTGCATCTGATCATTTCTCTATTTCAACCAACCTCATCCAGATTACCTGCAATTCCTTTTTGCTGAAGCTCCAGAAACCTTCGGCTGGCGCGCACTTCAATGC
>DATALJ010000071.1:0-64463 GCA_036261135.1 Bacteroidales bacterium | reverse complement strand
CGCCTTTGTAAGGGCCAATAGCGCTGCTCATTTGAATACGGAAACCACGGTTTACCTGGATTTCGCCGCTATCATCTAACCAGGGAACACGGAACATAAGAACGTTAAACGTGGCCGTATCAAAGAATATGCTGACAAGTTCAAAGGTTCGCAATATTTCGAAGGAAAACGCCCATGGGGTATCAAATGCGACATGGCTTTTCCAAGTGCAACACAGAACGAAGTGAACGGCGAAGAAGCTAAAGAACTTATCAAGAATGGTTGTTACGTAGTATCTGAAGGTGCTAACATGCCTTCAACTCCTGATGCTATTGAAGTATACCTCAATGCTAAGATCCTTTACGGACCTGGTAAAGCAGCTAATGCTGGTGGTGTATCTACCTCAGGTTTGGAAATGACCCAAAACTCAATGCGTTTACCATGGACTCGCGAAGAAGTTGATGCAAGACTTCACCAAATCATGATCAACATTCACGAAACTTGCGTGAAATATGGTAAAGACAAAACAGGTTACATTAACTATGTAGCTGGTGCTAACATCGGTGGCTTCATTAAAGTTGCAGATTCGATGATAGCTCAAGGTCTGGTTTAATAAGCTACCATACAAACTGTAATATATTCAATTGCAAACCGGCCCGGACGAAAGTCCCGGCCGGTTTTTTGTTTATCCCCCTAAGCCGTTATCTCGATGAGGTTCAAAATTCTTTCAAATTAGAACTACAATAACGTTATTCCCATTTCAAAATTTTTATATCTTTATTACTATTGGATCACGTGGCTACTATTCAACTTGAGGGGATTTTTATATGAGGGGATTATTGTTGGGATACAGGAGTTTACTTTTCGTTCTATTTACTTTTTCCATCCGGATTTATGCGCAAGAATATAAGTTTGATCATATAACAACAGAAAACGGATTATCGCAAGGCACGATCAACTGTATTTTCCAGGATAAAAAGGGTTTTATCTGGATGGGAACTTCCGACGGTTTAAACAGATACGATGCCTATTCATTCAGGGTATTTAAACCCGATCCCAAAGACTCTCTCTCGATAAGCGGAAATTATATCACATGCCTCACTGAAGACAAACATGGCAATTTATGGATTGGAACAAGAAATGATGGAGTTAATGTGTACAATCCGCTAACTAATAAATTTAAGAGGTACCGCACAGGATCCGGCAACACCATAAGTTCCAATGCTGTAAAAAAAATATTTATTGATAACAAAGGATTGGTTTACATTGGAACCCAGGGAGGAGGATTAAACCTTTTGAATCCTGAAACAAATGCAGTAAAAACATACATGGCCTCCGGCTCCGATGGCTTAAGCGATAATTACGTATTTCAAATTATAGGACTGGATGATAATAAAGTATGCATTGGCTCGGAAAGCGGAATACTCGATATTTTTGATTCCCAAAAGGGAACTTTTGACCATATTGTTTACAAAAAAGATATAAAGAAAATACGCGATAACTTTGGCACTTCACTTCTGAAAGACAAGAATGGTAAAATCTGGGTAGGAACACAAGGGAACGGACTGTTTCTTATTGACATAAACACCCGGACAGTAAAGGAGTATGATATTTCGCTTTTGAAAAGTAATATTATCTCTTCTCTTTATGAAAAGGATGGTCGTATATTTATTGGAACCGATGGCGGTGGTATAAATATCCTTGAGCCATCGTCCGGCAAAGTTACCTTCCTCCTTAACGACCCGGGAAATCCGTTCAGCTTGTCAACCAATGCGGTATATTGCATGTACGAGGATAATGCAGGTACGTTGTGGGTTGGAACCTACCAGTTTGCCGTTAACATTTATAACCCCTACAAATACAAATTCAAACACTATACAAAACAGATAGGAGTTAATAACAGTTTGAGTAATAAATCCGTCATATCCATTTATGCCGATAAAGCTGATCGGTTATGGATTGGAACCGATGGTGGCGGGCTGAATCTCTTTGTTCCGGAAAATAATTCCTTTAAAACAATTGCCAATAATCCTTCAGACCCTCGGTCGATAAGTGGAGACGTAATAAAATCGATGCTTGAAGACCATGAGGGTAATTTATGGATTGGTACTTACGCCCACGGATTAAACCTGATGGACAGAAAGACAAATAAATGCACACGGTTCATTCATAATGACAATGATCCATCAAGTTTGGCCAATAATAATGTATGGTCTATTATTGAAGACAGTAAAAAGAACCTTTGGATTGGCATTATGGGAGGAGGTTTGGATAAATTTGACCCAAAAACCAAAACATTTCATCATTATACAACAAAAGAGGACGATCCTCATTCGCTCAGTGCAGTAACCGTGAAAGTTATTTTTGAAGACAAAAGCGAAAATCTCTGGGTAGGAACAGAATTAAACGGACTTAATTTGTACAATCCTTCATCTGATAATTTTACCAGATTCAGATATAATCCAAACGATAATAATTCGGTACCCAACAACGATATACGCGATATTTTCCAGGACAGTAAAGGGAATTTATGGGTTGGCACCTCCAATGGCATAGCCATGCTCAATTACAAGGAAATGACGTTCACAACACCAGAAATCACCAAATCGCTTCCCAGCAAAGTAATTAACGGAATTGAGGAAGATAAAAATGGTAACTTATGGATGAGCACGAATAAAGGAATGGTGCGATACAATCCGCAAACACAAGCTTTAAAATGTTTCGATGTAAAGGACGGTCTGCAAGGCAATGACTTCAACTGCACATCAGTCTTTAAAAACGAAGTAACAGGCGAAATGTACTTTGGAGGAATCAATGGATACAACGTTTTTATCCCTGAAGAAATAAAAGATAATCCAATAAAGCCCAATATACTTTTTACTAATCTGGTTATTTCGGGCAAATTAGTAAAGCCATACGACACCATAAACAACAGGGTTATTCTCAACAGTGAATTATCGGAAACCGACGAAATCACCCTTTCATACAGAGAAAACATTTTCGAGATTGAATTTACTGCACTCAACTATGTTTCTCCAGCCAAAAACCAGTACGAATACATGATAGAAGGCTTGGACGAGACGTGGCATAAAACGGATGCCAACAAACGCATTGCAAACTTTATGAACCTGGACCCCGGAACATATACACTGAGGGTAAGGGGATCAAATAACGATGGGGTTTGGGGCGACAAAGAAGCCACATTAAAAATAAAGGTTCTGGCGCCATGGTGGAAAACATGGTGGTTCAGGCTTCTTGTAATTGCAATTCTAGGGTGGGGTATCTATTCGCTTATAAAGTTCCGCATGAAGGAAATGCAGCAAAAACGACTAGACCTCGAAAATGCCGTAGAAGCCAGAACCAAAGAGCTCAAGCAGATGATCCGTATGATCAAGGAAAAGAGTGAAAGCCTTTTCAATTCGAGCGACATGCTTAATTCTAAAGCAGCGGATCTTGCACGTGGTGCTGACGACCAAATTAAGGCAGCATCGCAGATTGAGGGGGAACTTAGCCAGGTTACCGATCATTCGCGCAAAAACAGCGAAAATGCTGAATTGGCTAATAATATCACGGGAAAAACATTACTACAACTTGATAACATTAAAGAAGCAGCAGAACAAAACATAAAAGAAATAAACGCTATATGCGATAAAATAAAGGTACTCGAAGATATATTTAAACAAACCAATCTTCTATCCTTAAATGCTTCTATTGAGGCTGCAAGGGCTGGTGAATTGGGCCGGGGTTTTGCAGTTGTTGCCGGCGAAGTAAAGAAACTGGCAGAACGGTCCAAACTGGCATCTCAGGAAATTGTTGAATCGGCACAGAAAGGATCTAAAGTATCCGAATACTCCGGAAATATAATTTTGAAGTTTATCCCTGAAGTTCAGAAAACAGGCGATATCATTAAAAACATTTCCCAGGCAAGCATTGAGCAGCGCGATTCTATTGAAAATATTAACAATAGTTTAAAGCACTTTCTCGAAGTAATCAGTGAACACACGCAAGTAGCCCGGGAAATTTCCGAAGTATCATCCGAACTGGATGTATTGGCAAAGAGCCTGAATGATCAGGTAAAAAAATTCGAGGTTTAGCGCTTGTACTGGCACCCCAATGCCTTACAAATCGTTTCGCCAATAAGAGCCGGTGTTTCTACCACATGAATGCCACATTCTTTAAGGATTGCGATCTTAGCTTCCGCAGTGTCGGCCTTTCCTCCAATAATGGCACCAGCATGGCCCATTTTACGCCCTTTGGGAGCAGTCATTCCGGCAATAAAGCCGACAACGGGTTTTGTGCCATGCTCCTTAATCCAATATGCTGCATCGGTTTCCATGGAGCCACCAATTTCGCCAATCATAACAATGCCTTCCGTATCGGGATCGTCCATAAGTATTTTCACGGCGTCGAGGGTTTGCGTACCTACAATAGGATCGCCGCCAATGCCAATGCAGGTAGACTGGCCGAGCCCCATTTTGGTAATCTGATCTACCGCTTCGTAGGTTAATGTGCCCGAACGCGAAACAATGCCAATACTCCCTTTCTTATGAATAAACCCGGGCATGATACCTATTTTAGCTTCGCCTGGCGAAATTACTCCGGGGCAATTAGGCCCAATAAGCCTTACCGGTTTATCGCTAAGGTATTCTTTTACTTTTACCATGTCTGAGATAGGTATTCCTTCGGTAATGGTAATAATTAGAGGAACCTGGGCATTTGCAGCTTCCATAATAGCATCGGTAGCAAATGCAGGAGGCACAAATACTATAGAAACATTAGCACCTGTGCTTTCTACAGCTTCTTTTACCGTATTAAATACAGGACGGTCGATGTGCATCAGCCCGCCTTTACCAGGCGTTACTCCTCCTACCACGTTTGTACCATATTCAATCATTTGCGAAGCATGAAATGTGCCTTCGCTCCCAGTAAACCCCTGCACCAATACTTTAGACTGCTTTCCGACTAAAATGCCCATTGGAAAATGTATTTATGATTTGTTACATATAACCACTAATGGAAGCGTTTTGTTTAAGGTTTTGCTGAAAATTCAAATTTAGGCGTGCTCCATGATAGCCTTATTTATTTTATCCATGAGTTCGTCCTTGCGGATGGGTTTGGCAATATAATCGTCGAAGCCCTTTTCGATGAACTGTTGCTTTTCCTGCTCTAAGGCGTAGGCAGTTTGTGCAATGATAGGCAGTCCAGGCCTTATCTGCCTTATTTCCTGAAAAGCGGTTAAGCCATCCATTACCGGCATTTTAATATCCATTAAAACCAGATCGAAATCGTCGCGTTTGCGGCACAGTTCAACAGCTTCATACCCATTTTGTGCGTGAATAAGTGTTATATTGGGCATTGAAAGGATGGACTTAATTAATAAGTAATTATAGAATTCATCTTCCGCAATAAGCACAGTCAGTTCTTTATCGATGGCAATGGAATTGGCTTGCTTGTCGGCGGAAGGTTTTACTTCATCCGGATAGAACGGAATAGTGAGGAAGAACGTTGATCCTTTCCCCTGATCCGATTCAACCCATATTTTCCCGCCCAGCATTTGAGCATACGATTTTGAGATAGATAAGCCTAATCCGGTTCCTCCGTAATTGTAAACTGTAGTTGCATTGGCCTGGCGGAATCGTTCGAATATAATTTCGCAGGATTCTTTAGCTATGCCAATACCTGTATCTTTTACAAAGAAATTAATTTCATTGTTTTTGAACGTATATCCCATTTCCACAAAGCCTTCGTGGGTAAATTTAATTGCATTATTTAGCAGATTGGTAATAATTTGGGTAAGTTTTGTTTCGTCGGTTACTGTAACCGTATATTGGGGCTGCGTTCCAGGTGTAAGGCGTAGCGCGAGATGCCTTTCGCGGGCTTTAATTTCGAATACTGTATACAACTTATCCATCAGTTCGCTCACATTTACCGGGGTGTAAATCACTTCTTCCTGTCCCGTTTGAATGCGGGCTACAGTGAGAATGTCTGACACAATAGAAAGTAACTGGTAACTGTTATCGAGAATTATACCCGTGTATTCGTCAATAGTTTCGGAAGCTTTACTGTCGGGTAGTTTTAAAAGCTCCGAAAAACCTACAATAGCGTTAAGTGGAGTTCTGATTTCGTGCGAAAGGTTTTGAAGAAAGGCATCTTTCAGTTTATCGGATTTTTCGGCCCTGTCGCGTGCCTCAATCAGTGCATGTTCCATGAGTTTACGTGCAGTAATATCTTCTTTAACCGCAATGAAATGGGTAATTTCGTTGTCTTCATTCTTTATAGGCGAAACGGAGATGGATTCCCAGAATGTGGTGCCGTCCTTTTTATGGCTTTGCGTTTCGCCTCGCCATATAGATCCTTCTCTTATAGCTTTCCAGTCTTCTTCGGCATTGGGGCTCAGTATACTCTCAGGGAAAACATTAGCGATGTTTTTACCAATTACATCGTCGGGCGTATAACCTGTAACCTCGGTAAAACGGGCATTTACGTATTCTATTTTCCCTTCAATATCGTTTATTACTATATGTACAGGGCTTTGCTCAAGGGCTTTTGACAACTTGAGGTTTTGCTCAAGGGCACTGGCCTTAAAAGCCTTTTCCTCACGCAATTGAAGTGCCCCTCGAATAGCCAAAGGAAGCCGGAATAAACGGTCTTTAACCACATAATCCCAAGCTCCGGATTTAATGGTATCTGCAGCGGTCTCTTCGTCGATAGTGCCAGTAACAAAGATGAACGGGATGAGACGTTTTCTTTCTCTAAGATCTTTTAGAGCCTCCAGACCATTATACCCCGGGAGATTATAGTCGCTCAATATAATGTCGGGATTGCTGTTTTGAATTGCAGCAATGTAGGAAACTTTATCGGTTACCCACTCTACAATGCAGTTATATTCTTCTAATAACAATAACTGGGCCTTGTTTAGCTCAGCATCCATAGAATCGTCCTCGAGCATAAGGATGTGAAGATCGTTTTTACTCATAATTTACAGGGTGAAGTATTTAAAACAGCCCAGAAATAACCTATTCCTTTAATTGCTTTCACAAAATCGCTGAAATCGATAGGTTTAACGACAAAGCCATTAGCCCCCAATTCGTAACTTTTAATTACGTCCGTTTCCATTTGAGATGATGTGAGCATTACAACTGGTAAGCTTTTGTAGTCATTGGATTGTCTGATTACTTTCAGGACTTCAATGCCGTCTAATTTAGGCATTTTAATATCCAACAAAACAAAAGCAGGTACCGTTTTTTCACGGTTTTCGTATTTTCCGCGGTAGAACAGGTAATCGAGCGCTTCCTGGCCATCACGCACTATATCAATCTGATTTGCGAAATTACTTTCCTTAAATGCGGCAAGTGTCAGTTCAATATCGTTGGCACTGTCCTCGGCATACAGAATGTTTAACAGCTTTTCCATGATTTTATTTTGGTAACTTTATATAAAATGTAGCTCCTTCGTTTATCCTTCCTTCGGCATACACAGAACCTTTATGCTTTACAATAATTTGCTTTACATTGGCCAAACCAATACCAACGCCTTCGAACTCCTCAGGAGAGTGAAGCCGCTGAAAGACGCCAAAAAGCTTTTCGGCATATGCCATATCGAAGCCAGCACCATTGTCTTTGACGTATACAGTTACGCTATTGGTCTCATCCTTAGCAATTCCAAATTCTATGATTGCCTCTTCAATTTTGGAAGTATATTTAATGGCATTGGAAATAAGATTATCGAAAGCAATTCTCAGTAAATTGCGATCGCCCGAAACTACGGGTAATGGGTTGATTTTCCAGTTAATATTTCTGCTGGATGTATCGGGCCGTGTTTGTTCGATGATTTCATTAATCATCGATTCCAGGTTTACGGGAGAAAATGTGAGCTCTTTACGGCCTAAGCGCGAGAATGTAAGGAGTTCATCAATCATCCCCGACATGCGTTTGGATGCATTGGTAATTTTTTCGAAATAGCTTTTAATAGTATCAGAAGGGGCACAAATATTAGTATACAAGAGTCGTATAAACCCATCAATATGACGCAACGGAGCGCGTAGATCGTGCGAAACGCTGTATGCAAAGGACTCCAATTCTCTGTTAAGTTCCTGCAATTTAAGTGTTCGCTCTTCAACTTTTTTTTCAAGTTCTTCGTTTAGTTTTTTTATTTCGTTTTCAGCTCTTTTCTGTTCGGTAATAATGTGTCCGGTGCCTACCAAACCCATAATATCGCCAAAGGTGTTGCGTAAAGGTACCTTGTTGGTTTGAAAAAGAATGGGGTTTCCTTGCGAATCCAAAACCATCTCTTCTTTATTGATTACAGGTTTACCTGTATCGAAAAGTTCCTGCTCATCGTTGTAAAAATTCGTGGCCAGCTCGGTAGGGAACAGATCAAGGTCCGTTTTTCCGAAAATGTTCTCAACTGTAGTACCCACAATCTGTGTAAGCGTTCTATTTGCGATAATGAAGCGGCTTTGGGTGTCTTTAACATATACAATATCCGTAATATTATCGATTAAAGCACGCAGCATATTACGCTCGTAAGTAATGAGTTCTTCTGTTTTTTTCTTTTCAGTAATATCGCGAAATACCCATACCCTGCCCTTAAAATGGGTTACATTTTGTAACGGATAAGAGAAACGATTCAAAATTCGTCCATTTTTCAGGTATAAAATATCTTCGCTGGACGTTTCGGATTGGTTAATTTCGGCAATTTTCGTTAAAAATTCGTCTTCGTCGGTTACCTGGCTTTTGATATGGGTGGCTAATTGCAAATAATTTTCTTGTTTGAGCAGTTCCTCCGGGATTTCAAAAATTTCGCTAAAGCTATGGTTTGACTGATTGATTATACTCTGGCTGGAAACCACATAGATTCCGTCTTTCATCGATTCCATGGTAGCTTTGAGCAATGCTTCACTTCGTTGCAGCGCCTGTTCTGCATCTTTGCGTTCTGTAATATCAATGCCTATTCCTGCAAAATAATTCCTGCCGTTTATAAGAATGGGCACCGCAGTAAAGTAATATAATGTTTTTTCTCCGTTTTTCTTTTGCAGGCAAGCCTCTGTCGAAGTGAATCCTTCGGAATTCAGCCTCGACATTGCAGTATTGATGATATCCATATCGGTTGGGCTATCCTTATACCAATCCAGTAAATGCATTTGCGAAAGCTCTTCGGAGGTATATCCTGTTTCCGTTTCATGTCTTTTATTCCAGCGAACCAACGCTCCATCGCTATTGTACATATATACTAAGCCTGGAACTCCGGCAAGAAGAGCATCGGTGAAAATACGTTCCTGGGTTAGCGCTTCTTCTGTTTTTTTACGCTCAGTGATATCATTAAAAATAACGCCCAGCCGGTATCCCAGGTTAGTTTTCATAGTAAACAGCGTTTGTTCTATGTATTTTACTTCACCCGGCGAAGGATGGATAAGATATATGTTTTTTGACGGAACAGGTACATTTCCTGTAACCAATATATTGTTTATTAACTCATGCTGATAATCTTCCAACCCATTTAATATCTCCTTCGGATACACCGTTTTTACAATATCCCACCAATTTTTATTCAGGGCTTTTTCTGTCGGAATTCCGGTAATTTGTGCGGCTTTATTGTTCCATTCTTCGATAAAACCTTGTTCGTTGATGATTACAACGCCTTCGGATGACTCATTTATAAAACTGCGTAAGCGCGATTCACTGTCACGCAGGGCATTTTCAGCATTAATCCGTTCTGTTATGTCGTTAAAAAGAGAGGCAAACTGGTTATTGCCTGTCCAGAAATTTAAAACTTCAACATGTCTGCCTTTATCGAAAAAATATCGATGTACACTGAAGGGCTCTTTTGTGTCCACCACCTTCTGAACAACCCGAAACCACTCATCGGGTGCGGATGGGAATACTTGATTGAACGTTTTTCCTTTGATATCATCTTTAACACCCCAAAGTTCCAAAAATTTGTGGTTAACGTCCAGATACCGGAAATCTATTGGTTCTCCTTCCTTGTTATAAATCATTTCGTGAACGGCAAACCCGGATGTCATGTTCTCGAACAGGAGTCTGTAGCGTTCTTCTCCTTTAATTAGTGCTTCTTCGGCATTCTTTTTTTCAGTAATGTCCTGAATGGTGCCGATCATATATTCCAGGATACCGTCCTTACTGTAGTGAAGATTGCCCATGCCATGTACCCACCGCACTTCGCCGGTATTCTGACGAATGATCCGATATTCCTTGTTAAATGGCTGTTGGTTCCTGATTACATGGTTAAGCAAATAATCCTGCATTTCGCCTGCCTGATCCGGATGAATAATGCGTGTCCAACCTACTATGTCTTTATCGTAGTTGTCGGTTATCCCAAATATTGCATCAAGTTCGGCAGAGCTTTTCCAATTACCTTGGGATATATTGAAATTATAACTTCCTATATGTGAGTTTTTTTGAGATTCGCGGAGCCATAAATCGGTTTTTTGTATTTCCTCTTCGTACATTTTTCGTGAGGTAATATCGCGGGCTGCTGCATAAATTTTATTGTTTGCAGGGTACGAGCGCCATTCAATCCACCGGTAGGAGCCATCTTTATGCTTATACCTGTTTTCGAAGTTTAAAACAACCTGGTTGTTAGCCAAGTCGCTTGTTGCTTTAATTGTACGTTCAACGTCATCAGGGTGGACGAATTCAATAAAACGTTTTCCGAGGAGTTCAGAGAGTGGATAACCTAGCGTGCGTTCCCACTCGGGATTTAATATTCGAAAATAGCCACTCGTGTCGGCAATGCATAACATATCCATGTTTACTGAAAAAAAAACTTTGAAATCGGCCAATTCAGCTTGATATGGAGTTGTAGTTCCGGAACCATTAGGTTGAAATGCCTTCTTTTTTTTACATTGCATTAAAGCTAACGCCAGAAATATAATACCAATCACCCCAAGTACCACAATCACATCCATCTTTTCAGTATTTTATTTTACAGCATGGCTATTTTAAATTTATAGAAAAAACGGGACACAAACAAGTACTTTACTCCTGATAATGAACAAAAAATACAATTATGATTGGTACCAGATATTTTCAATTTAAAAATGATTAAATTCGGATATTAAATGGGATGGCTATGCTTAAAGCTATGGGGTTGGTTGTATTCTTGCTGATATGCATATCGGCAAATGCACAGGGTAGCAATTTTAAAAGACTTTCGAACAGGGATGGGCTTTCGCAAAACTGGATACGTTGCATATACCAGGATGATGCTGGTTTTATGTGGTTTGGCACTGCCGATGGATTAAACCGCTACGACGGTATCGAATTCAGGGTTTACAGGCCTAAAACAAATAATTCGATCGATATTGGTGATATCAATGTATCATCAATCCTAAAGAAAAGCGTTAATGAGTTGTGGATAGCAACCGATCTGGGCGTTTATATTTATAAATACGACGAAGACCAGCTTGTTCCTTTTTTACCCATTCAACCCCAAACCATATCAAGCATACTGCAGGATAAAAATAAACAGATTTGGTTCGCAACCAACAATGGTCTCATTCGCTATAACCCTTCCACGCACAGCCAAACAACTTTTCTTACCAAAGCGAATGACGCTTCAAGTCTTTCGAATAATTACATCAATACACTTCTGGAAGATTCGTACGGGAACATTTGGATAGGAACCAAGGGAGGGCTGAATGTTTTTATCAAGAAATCGGGAAAATTCAAGCGGTTTATGCCCAATGGCGTTTTAAACGATGCTTTTACCAACGATATTCTGAGTTTATGTGAAGATAAAAACAACCGTATTTGGGTAGGTTACTCGCAGGACGGATTGTATTATTTTACCAATAACTCCCAGGCAGAGGTTACGCTCAATAAATTTAGCAGTGGGAACATCATTGCGCTAATGCTTGACCGCCAAAACCGTTTGTGGGTGGGCAGAGGAGCTGGCGAAGGTCTTGAACGGATAGATCTGGAGAAGCCTTTGTCCGAATCAAAAAATAGTATCTTACGATTTAGAAAAGACCCGCTGAATTTTAAAAGTATCAGCGATAACTCTATTTACAGTATTTATCAGGACAATCAGAACGATGTTTGGATAGGCACTTTCGGCGAAGGAATTAACTTTTACAGCGAGAGAATCAAAAAATTCAATACCGTTAAGGCAGGCAATCCACCTGCATTAATAAACCACAACCTTGTAAATGCCATAATAGAAGACGAAAACAGCATATACATCGGTACCGATGGCGGGTTGAATGTGATGGACAAAAAAACCGGAAAATTCGCTCTTTACCGGCATGGTGTTAACAATAAGCAAACTCTTACTGCCGATGCCATTTATGCACTTTGTAAAGACCGCCGGGGAAATATCTGGATTGGCACCTGGCTCGGAGGCCTTAACCAGTATAATCCTATGAATAAGACTTTCCGCCACTTCGTACCCGATGGTAAGCCCGGATCGCTTAGCAATGCCAACATATTTTCTGTTTTCGAAGATAGCCATGGTTACATATGGGTTGGTACTATAGGAGGCGGTTTAAACCGGTACGATTATAAAACCGGTACTTTTAAAACCTTCAAAAACGAGAAAAATAATCCCAAAAGTCTCTATGCCAATCTTGTAAACTGTATCTACCAAACGCATGATGGCAAATTATACATATCGGTTTACGATGCCCTGGAACAATACGATTATCAAACAGAAACATTCACACACTTCAGGCACGATTTCAGAGATACAAGTGCCAGTTTTGGTAACATCATTTCGATCTTTGAAGATAGCCGATATAACCTATGGATAGCCACGAATTCAGGACTTGAATATTTCAATGAAAAAACCGGGAAATTTACCACTTATACAACAAAGAACGGGCTGCCGGATAATTCCATACAAGCGATACTCGAAGATAGCAAGGGAAACCTATGGATAAGTACATCCAAAGGATTGTCGAAGTTCGAAAACGGGATAAACCTTCCGCAAAATCCTGTATTTCGCAACTACACCAGCGACGATGGATTATCGGGCAACGAATTCAAAAAGAGAAGCGCCTTTAAAAATAAAGATGGAATAATGTATTTTGGCTCGTCGCAGGGATATACCTACTTTAAGCCCGATGATATTCAATTAAATGCCATACCGCCTAAGGCCATATTGAGCAGTTTTTCGGTACTCGGAACCTCACGGAATCAACTGAACCGGTTTGAGCACTTGAACCATAATATCAATATGGCGGGACAAATTGATTTATCCTACAAAACTACCGATTTTGTAATCCGGTTTTCAGCACTTAATTACCTTAACCCGCAGTATAATTTATTCAAATACAAGCTTGAAGGCTATGATGCCGATTGGATTTATGCCGGCAACCAACAAGTGGCAGCCTATACGAACATGAGGCCCGGCAAATATAAGTTCATGGTTTTAGCCTCAAATAATGACGGAATATGGACCAATACGCCCAAAACGCTCTCCATTATCATTCATCCACCGTGGTGGAAGACCATACTTGCTAAAATTATTGCCGCGCAGCTTATTTTAATGTTAATTGCTCTTATCTATTGGCTTCGATTCCGGTTTGTTGAAAAGCAAAAAATAATTCTCGAAAAAGTGGTTAAACTGCGTACCAACGAATTGACCAGCGTAAATTCTATATTGGAGCAACGCCAGGAAGAAATCTCCATTCAGAACGAAGAACTCTCTAAACACCGCAACCATCTGGAAGAGTTAGTGAAACAACGAACCGTTGAACTTGAGTTTGCCAAGAAAAAAGCGGAAGAATCGGATCATCTAAAATCGGCTTTTCTCGCCAATATGAGCCACGAAATCAGGACACCCATGAACGCCATCATTGGCTTTTCGACCCTGCTTAACGATGAGGATCTGGATACTCCCAAAAGGAAGATGTTCATAGACACAATCAACAATAATTGTGAATCGTTGCTGGTTTTAATTGATGATATTCTGGATATTTCGTTGATCGAGTCCAATCAACTAAAGCTTTCACCCGCAGAATTCGACGCTATGAAGATTCTGAACGAGCTGGAAAGCTTCTATTTACTCCGGAATAAAACCCAGGTTGGTATCCGGTTTATCAAAAGCAGTCCTTTATTCCTCAATACCGATGCGGTACGGTTTCGTCAAATATTCAACAATCTAATAAACAATGCGTTAAAATATACCGAAAAAGGATTTATTCATTTCGGGTTCGATATTTTAAACGAAGAAATCAGATTCTATGTAAAGGACTCCGGATTAGGTATATCGGCTGAAAATTATAATAAAATATTCAATCATTTCTACAAAGTAGATACTGGAAACGACAGGTTATACAGAGGTACCGGTATTGGATTGTCAATATGTAAGCGACTGGTAGAGATGATGGGAGGTAAAATATGGGTAGAATCGACCGTAGATGTAGGATCGACCTTTTACTTTACATTACCCAAAACGTTGTTATCAGCATCCTCGTTTTCAAAAGAAAAGAGCGGTTCAGTTTATGATTTATCTGGTACCTGCATTATTGTTGCCGAAGATGAATCGGATAACTATAAATTAATTGAGAATATTCTTCATCCTTACCATGTGTCGTTGAGCTGGGCTCAAAATGGTTTAGAAGCCATTGACATGGTGAAAAATAAATGTACCAACAACTGTATCATATTAATGGACATTAAAATGCCCATCATGGACGGAATTACGGCCACCCGCGAAATAAAAAAAATAAACAGCCAAATTCCAATTATTGCGGTAACTGCGTATGCGCAACCTGCTGACAAGAACATGATTGCAAACGAACCTTTTGATGATTATATATCGAAGCCTTATAAGCCCGAGGTGTTGCTTTCAACCATTTCGAAATATACATCGTAAGTGCGCTAATCTTTAAATACCTGGGGCAGATCGATAGTAAGCACATCGTTAAATATAGCAACCGGAGCTTTGCTATCGCCGGCGTACATGCCACGAAGCTCGTATTTGCCATCGGTGAGCAGGAAAATCTGAATTACCTTTTCTTCAGGAAATACGATCCAATACTCACGAACACCCGAATCCTGGTAAATCTGAAATTTATCTTTGGTGTCTATCTGTGCTGAGGCGGGCGAAACAATCTCAATAATAAGATCGGGCGCGCCAATACAACCTCTTTCATCGAGTTTGCTCTGGTCGCAGATAATACAAATATCAGGTTGAACGACGGTAAATATTTCGTGGTTGTCGGTTTCGTGATGCTGTGGAAGGCGCACATCAAAAGGCGCATGAAAAACCTTACAGGGCCTATCCTGCAAATAATTCCATAAGCGTCCGTATAAATCGCCTGATATTTCCTGGTGTTTGCGTGTTGGCGCAGGACTCATCATTTTCACAAAGCCATTGATAAGCTCGCGCCGCCTGTCGTCTATCCATGTAAGATAGTCGGCATAGGAATAGCGTTTACTTAAATCCAGCGAAAGTTCCATGGCTTTATTTTTTACAAAGGTACACATTTTAACAAAATATGTAAAATTACCATTATCAATACACAAGCAGTCAGACACAAAGATAATTATCATTGTGTCTTAGCGGCTTTGCGTTTAATCTCAGTTATAATAATTCCCTTAAATACATCCCGGTATAGCTGGCCTCGCATTTAACCACATCTTCCGGCGTTCCTGAAACGAGAACTTCGCCACCCATTTTACCTCCAAGCGGTCCCATATCGATGACCCAGTCGGCATGTTTGATCACATCGAGGTTGTGCTCTATTACAATTACCGTATTTTTATTATCCACCAGTCGCTTTATGATAGCCAGCAGTTTATCGGTATCTGCCATGTGCAGTCCGGTTGTTGGCTCGTCCATTACGTAGATGTTACCTTTTTTGTGCAGTTCAGAAGCCAACTTTATGCGTTGAGCCTCGCCACCTGACAAACTGCTCATCGATTGCCCCACCTGCAAGTAATCAAGACCAACCTCGTTCAGTACCCGCAGGCGACGATTGATCTCCTTGTCATCGAAGAACCCTTCGGCCTCAGCAACCGTCATACTCAGTATTTCAAAGATATTCTTTCCCTTATATTTCAGCTTAAGCACATCATCCTTGTATTTTTGCCCATCACATTCGTCACAAACAATCTTTACATCGTCCATAAAGCTCATTTCGAAGCTGAGATGCCCGGTACCGTTGCATTTCTCGCATGCACCCTTTGAATTGAAGCTAAACAGAGCGGCATCGGCATTCACAGCCTTGGCAATCTCCTTGCGCATAAGGTCGAACACACCGATATACATTACGGGTATAGAACGTGAATTTTTACCAACAGGACTTTGGTCGATAACCACAGCCTCTTGGTGTTGCTTAACAAACACCTCATGAATAAGGCTGCTCTTGCCCGATCCGGCAACTCCGGTAACACAAGTAAACACGCCCTTGGGGATACTAACTGATACATTCTTCAGGTTATGCGCTGAAGCATTTGTAATTGCGATACTTTCGGTCCACGATTTTCGCTTAAACGTTCCTTTTAATGGTTTTGCAAGGTAATCGCCCGTTAAAGTGCCCGAAGTGAGTACTCCTTCAATATTACCCTCGTACAAAATATGCCCACCCTCGCGGCCCGCTTTGGGACCTACATCGATAAGCCAATCGGAAGCACGAATAATATCCGGATCGTGCTCAACCACCAATACGCTGTTACCCTTGTCTCGAAGCTTACGGAGCATCTCAATGAGCTTGGCATTATCCTTTGCATGCAAGCCAATAGAAGGCTCGTCAAGGATGTACATCATATCTACCAGATCGCAATCGAGCTGACGAGCCATCTTCACACGCTGACTTTCGCCACCCGACAAGGTAGATACCGGGCGGTTCAAGGATAGGTAGCCTACACCTATTTCGATAAGGTGACCAAGGATTTGCCGCATCTTGCTTACCATTGAACGAGCCAGTTCGTGATGAACACTTGCCAGGTATTCATCCAGTGCACTCAGTTCTATATCCGACAGTTCATCATAACTGTATCCACTCAATTTAACGGAACGAGCCCGTTCATTGATACGCGACCCATTACATGCATCGCAATGGCTGTAGACAAAGTATTTTGCATAGGCATCCTTTTTTGCTTCCGGCATTTCATCTTCGCTCTTGTTTAAATACAAGCGTTCGAACTTACGTACAAGGCCTTCGAAGTTTTTAGTATATGTTCCGGCACCATGAGGCTTAATAATGGGAATACTTTCAGCGTACAATAATTTATCCAGTTCTTCAGGCGTATATTGTTCAATAGGTTTATCCACATCAAACAAGTTCATCACCATGATTTCGCGCCAATACCAGCTACCCACCTTTATATCGGGGTGTGTTATGGCACCTTCGCGAAGTGACTTGCTCCTATCTAGCAATAGATCGACATCTACTGTAATCTTCTTTCCCAACCCTTTACAAACAGGGCACATCCCCTCCGGATGATTATAAGAAAAGAAGAATGACGGACCTATGAAAGGTTCACCACAGCGCGAGAAAAGCAGACGAAGATATGTGGCAATTTCAGTGGCTGTACCTACCGTACTGCGGAGGTTACGCCCCATTCGCTTTTGGTCAATTACGATAGCGGTAGAAATATTGCGTATTTCATCCACGTCGGGCCGGGAAAGCTTTGGTAAACGGCGGCGGGCAAACGAAGAGAATGTTTCGATCAACTGGCGTTGAGCTTCGGTGAATATGGTGTCGAAAACAAGGCTCGATTTGCCACTTCCACTAACACCGGTAAATACGACTACCTGGTGCTTAGGTATTTCGAGCGATACATTTTTGAGGTTGTTGGTGTGTGCATTCTGCACAATAATTTTACTGGTATCCATATGATAATATTAAGATTAAACGCGATGAAGCTGGGACGTTATTCTTTCTTTGAATTGTAATCTTTACCATAAAGGTAAAGCAAAGGAAAATACAGAGGCGAAAATGAATTGTTTCTTTTGTGATCTGTGGCCTGGCGCATGAACATGTATTTTGAATTTCTGCATTCATCGTTTTTGCTGATAATTTTTCAGCACAAAACTACCCAAGACAAAAAAGATGAAATTGTAAAAAAAAGACAATAAATATTGAAGTCTAAAAGAAATAATCGGAGCAACTTGGGCATTTAAAGAGGAATTCCTTTGGAGTATAGCCCGAAAGTGCCTTAAAATCTTTGACAAAATGCGCCTGATCGAAATAACCGCTTGTATAGGCATAATCGGTGAGTGGGGAATAATCCTTTTGCGAAAAACGACGAATAACCTCCTGGAAACGCACAATCCGAAGAAACTGCTTAGGTGTTTTTCCCAGCAGTGTGGAGAATTTGCGCTCGAGAGTTTTAGGCGAAAGCGCTAATTTATCAGCTAAATTCTTTGCTGTAATCTGTCCTTTACTTTCATTTACAAGCAATACCCCTTTCTGAATAGTAGAAAGATCTCTTTTATAAACAGGTTGAAATTGTTGCAATAAAAAATTCTCCATAATAGCAATACGTTCAATGGTTGTTGCAGCAGCCGATATCTGTTCTTCAATGAATTTAAAGGATTCCTTGTACAGATCGTCCATATCTACAATGGTATCTTCAATATGGTTTAAGGGAAACCTAAAGAAATTGCATGCTCCAAGAGGCAAAAATGTTACTGTAATAAGCCCACAGGTTCCTTGCGTATAAATATCGGCGTAGTTGCTGCTAATTCCACTGACAAACGTACGTGGTTGTTCTCTTTCTTCCTGAGAATACTTGTTCACCACAAACGGATCGCCGTAATGAAACATCAACTCAATGTTTCCGGTAGGAATAATGCGCTCACACACCTCCCCTTCTGACGCATCGGCTTCGAGTACCCAGTAATGCCTTATAAAGTGAGATAATATACCGGTAGGTTTGATGTATTGGAAGTGCATAAAACGTTTTCGTAAGGCAAAATTATAAAAAACACCACCAATTGACCAGCAAAATTTGCAATCAGTTCAACAAATATCACAACTGATTTTAAATCAATATCCTATAGGCTGCGAATAAAATTCTTTCAATTTTTATGATAAAATATTCGCAATTGACTACAATAAAATTTTACATACAGGTAGGGTATTTTCATTTCGAATTGTCATAGGGCATAATCAATAATTAAAACCTTTCAAATGAAACCAACCACACGATGTTTATTCCTATTATTCATAGGCGCGAGTATATATCTATACTCCTGTAAAAAAGACGATGACACAATATCCAGAGACAAAAGTTGTATTGAGGGATCTGGAAATATTGTTTCCAGGAATGCTGAAACGGCTGCCTTTTCAGAGATTGAACTCAAATCATACGGTAATGTTGAGATTTACAAAGGAGAACATTTAACTGTGCGTATATCAGACTATAATAACCTGATTAGTTACTACAAAGCTGAAATTATAGGAAACCGCCTTGTTTTAAAAACAGAACCCGACAATATCTGCCTAACAAACAGCAAAGTCACATTTATTATAACCACACCCAACCCTTTAAATGGGTTATATTTGAATGGGGCCGGAAATATGGACATCATGTCGGAATTCAACAATTTAAACCAACTCTCTATTAAAGGAAGTGGCAAAATAAACCTCCATGCAAATACCATTACGGATAAATTGGATATAAGCATTTACGGAGCTGGCGATATTATTGCAATAGGAAAAACAACCGACTTATCAGCCAATATTTACGGGGCCGGGAATGTTTATTTAAAAAATATGCAAGCCACAAATGCTGTTTGCAGTATATCGGGTATGGGAAATATCACTGTTCATGCCGATTCAAACCTCGATGCAACAATTAAAGGCATTGGTAATATTGAGTATTATGGAAGTCCTAATCTAAAAACCTCCATCAGCGGAGTAGGCTATATTAAGTGTATATCAGAAAATTAAATCCTATATATTTGCATTTTTAACCAACAAAACTGATGAAAAAGACCGCCTTCGTTCTTCTAGGCCTTTGTATATCCATATTATTGAATGCCCAGTTAACTCAAACAATCCGAGGAAGAGTAATTGATAAAGAAAGCAAAACACCGCTTATTGGCGCAAATATTATCGTTCTAAATACCGACCCTATTGTTGGTGCAGTAACCGATGTAAACGGTGGTTTCAGTATCAAAGCTTCTATTGGTCGAATTACCATAAAAGCAACCTACCTGGGGTACGAAGAATTAATACTTCCTGAATTGCAGGTAATATCAGGAAAAGAACCTTACCTGAACATTGAAATGCTTGAGCAGGTTTCGACTATGCAGGAAGTGACTGTAAAAGCCAATAAAAACAAGGCACAAACGGTTAATTCAATGGCCTCAATAAGTGCGCGAATGATTAGCACCGAGGATGCTAATCGTTATGCTGCCGGTTACAGCGACCCAGCCCGCATGGTAAGTTCATTTGCAGGTGTAGCGCCAATTGAGGGGGATAAGAACAATATTGTTATTCGAGGAAACTCGCCACGCGGGCTATTGTGGCGTTTGGAAGGCATAGAAATACCGTCGCCCAACCACTTTGGCGATGGACAAGGCGATGCGGGAGGTTCTTTCTGCATTATCAACTCGAACCTCATGTCGAACTCCGATTTTTACACTGGTGCATTCCCTGCCGAGTATGGAAATGCGCTCGCCGGAATCCTCGACCTGAACCTTCGCAAGGGAAATGCCAACAAACGAGAATATGCAATACAGGTTGGTGTTGTAGGCTCCGAACTTACTGCTGAAGGTCCATTAGGTAAGCGGGGAGGCTCGTACCTTATCAGTTACCGGTACGCCAACTTTAAACCATTAGAGAGCATGGGGCTTGTAGACTTTGGAGCAAATCACCTTCCACCTGTATTCCAGGATTTAGCGCTAAACATTAATATACCTACTGCCAAAGCTGGTGTATTTTCTTTATTTGGCGTGGGCGGATATAGTACAACGGGGGAAGAAGGCGTAAGAGACTCCATGTTATGGCTTGAAGATGGCGATTACAGGACAGATGAAATTGAGGTGCATAGTGTAGGCATTGCTGGGCTTAAACATGCCTATTCGTTACCCAACAAAAAGACATTCATCAAAACCATCCTGGCCATTACCCATCAATACGATAAATGGGATATGGGATTTCTGGTTAACCGTCAATATTCATGGTTCAAAGGAACACTGGACAATCATTATGCAAAGTTCGATGAAGAATACAATACGTACACCTACCCTTCCGTACAGGCAACATCGACAATAAACCACAAATTTAATGCAAACCATACATTGCGTGCCGGAATAATATTCAACTATACAGGTTTCGATATGTATGCCAGGGAATACAATTACGATCGATCGATAAACGAAAACCGCGCTATATATGATGTTCTGGTAGATAAAAGCGCCAATACAAGCCTTTCGCAAGCTTTTGCGCAATGGAAATACCGCATAAACGACAAATTTGAAGTAAATTCCGGAGTTCATGGTTTATATTTCGCATTAAACAAGCACTACTCAGTAGAACCTCGTGTTGGAATTAAATGGCAAGCCAGCAATAAATCATCGTTTAGTTATGGTTTCGGCATTCATTCCCGCATCGAGTCTATTGCTGCATTTTATACCTACATTTACAACCCAGATGGAACCTATTCGTTACCAAACAGAGGAATCAATTTTACGCGGTCTGTGCACAATATAATAGGATACGACTTAAGCCTAACACCTGATTTACGTATTAAAGCTGAACTATACCATCAGTATTTATATGATATTCCTATAAAAGACAATCCCAATAGCGCCGAATCGGTCATAAACGCTTCGTATGGATTACCGGATACGGTATACTCCAACAAGGGCCTTGGTAGAAATTATGGTATTGAGTTAACCTTAGAGAAATTCTTCTCCAACAACTATTATTTTCTGATTACCGCATCTATATTCGAATCCAAATATAAAGCCGGCGATGGGCACTGGTACAATACGGTGTTTAATAGCAATTATGTAACCAACTGGCTGGCTGGTAAAGATTTTAAGGTGGGTAAAAACAAGCAGAACGTCATCAGTGCCAATTTTAAAGTATTTGTAAAAGGTGGGTTCCGTTATACGCCTGTAGATTTCGAACATTCCGATGATGATGCCTCCTATATCCAGGCTAAATCGTTCCAGGAACAGGCACCATATATGCTTCGTTTTGATATAGGCTTAAAATTCCGTAAAAACAATCCCAAATACTCATGGATAGTGTCACTCGACATTCAGAACCTCACCAACCGAAAGAATGTACTGGGCTACGATTACAAGTATGAAAACGGAATCAAGTATTTAGAGCCTGTAGAAGGCTTGCCTATGGTTCCTATATTGAACTTCAGGGTAGAATTGTAAAAATGTGCCGATATGCCGATGTGCCGATTAATCAATTGATACATCGGCATATTGAATAATTGGCATATTAGCACATCATTTAATTGGCACATTAACTATCTTTGCTCCCATGAAAGACGACGCCACCATATGTGCCATAGCTACAGCCCCGGGAATGGGAGCCATTGCTGTATTACGACTTTCAGGGAACGATGCCATTGCCATTGCCGATTCGGTATACCGTTCGCCCAATAAAGCCAAGAAACTTACTGATCAACCCGCCAATACACTGCATTACGGAAGTATTGAATATGATGGAAAGACCTTGGATGATGCTATTTTCGCCCTATTCAAACAACCACATTCCTACACTGGAGAAGATGTAGTTGAAATAACCTGCCATGGTTCTGTGTACATTCAGCAGCAGGTTTTACAGGCCTTAACACAAAGTGGAGCTCGGCTGGCTGAACCCGGAGAATTTACATTACGCGCATTCCTGAATGGCAAAATGGATCTTTCGCAAGCTGAAGCCGTAGCCGACCTCATTGCATCCGAATCGGGTGCTGCCCATAAGATGGCTATGAAGCAGATGCGCGGCGGTTTTTCTGCCGAAATTGGCCGTTTACGTGAGCAACTATTGCATTTATGCTCATTACTCGAACTAGAACTCGACTTTAGCGAGGAGGATGTTGAGTTTGCCGATCGTACTGCGCTCAAACGCTTACTAGAGGAAATTCACAATGTAATGGCGCATCTTACCAGCTCATTCTCGCTAGGTAATGTAATAAAAATAGGTGTGCCTGTGGCCATAGTAGGCAAACCCAATGTAGGTAAATCAACCCTGCTCAATACGCTATTGCAGGAAGAAAAAGCCATTGTTTCGGAAATCGCTGGTACCACGCGCGATGCCATTGAGGACGTTATAAACATCAAAGGTATTCGCTTCCGTTTTATTGATACTGCAGGTATCCGACAAACTACAGATACGATAGAATCATTAGGTATAGAGCGTACCTTTTCGAAAATCAGCGAAGCATCGGTAGTTTTATTGCTTGCCGAAGCCAAATGCAGCAAGGATGAGATACAGCAACAAATAACTGCACTCAATCTTACTCCCGAGCAGAATTTAGTCATTATCATTAACAAAATTGATTTATACAACGAGACTGAGATCATCCAAAAACTTGGTGGCAAGGATGCATTTGCTCCCTACCCTGTTCTGTTCCTCTCAGCCAAGCATCACCTGCATACCAACAATCTGCACGATCTCTTACTTGATACCGTTCAATCGCAAGCCCTTCAAACCAGCGATGTAGTTGTTTCCAATGCACGCCACTACGAAGCACTCCAAAACGCGCTCGAAGCGTCAAATCGAGCACTCTCTGGACTCGATACCTCGCTCCCATCCGACCTTATAGCACAAGACATTCGTGAAATTCTGCATTATTTGGGACAAATTACAGGTGAAATAACTACAGATGAGATACTTGGGAATATTTTTAAGAATTTCTGTATCGGAAAATGATCCTATTTAAAATCGTTGCTTCTTTATAATATTTACTATAAATAATTCATCTTTTATAGTATTACCTGTAGTTTCAAACCGAATAATATCATAATTACAGAATTTTTTTTCTTTATGATTGTATTCATAAAGAAAAAGGTTGCCTTCTTTAATTTCATAACCCCATGGTCGATTTAGTACTTTAATTGTTTTCATACTTATTAGTTTTTGTAAATATATATCAAAGAATAATATTTACAAAATTATATTACTTTGATTATCAGACATATAACCTACTTTATATTGATAGAATGTCTACATACTATCAGTAGTTTTACTACCTTCTCTAGATAAATTCTTAACTATTTGTCTCTAACACTGTTTACTGAAAATTAAACCAAGAAAGAGGCTAATGGGTTATAAGTTGTCTAATGCGCAGAAAGAAGCTGAGAGTCAAAAGACCATCTGGACCATCGGGCATTCTACTCATGCATTCGAAGAATTCCTGGCCATGCTCAAAGCATTCCAAATAGAATTGGTAGCTGACATTAGGAGTTTACCTGGTTCTAGAAAATATCCGCATTTTAATATGGAAGCACTGCAAGTCTCCTTACCTGAAAACAATATCAAATATGTCCATTTAAGAGAGTTTGGCGGACGGAGAAAAGTGCAGCCCAATTCGCATAATACAGGATGGCGCCTTGACGCTTTCAGAGGATATGCCGATTATATGGAAACTGAGGCTTTTGAAAAAGCGATACTAGAGCTGGAAAGCCTAGCATACGAAAAAAGAACTGCTTACATGTGTGCAGAAGCGCTCTGGTGGCGTTGTCACCGGTCGCTTGTTTCTGATTATCTTAAAATTCGCGGCTGGACTGTATTTCACATTATGGGAATAAGCAAGAGCGAGGAACACAGGTACACGTCTCCTGCAAAAATTGTTGAGGGTAAATTACTATACTGTTAAGTCGTCTTGCGCGATGATTCTCCTTATTCGCAATTCTTCAGCCATTTCTGGTATCGGGCCCATACGCGCAACCAAACCTTGGCAATAGAATCTATAGAATCAATGAGTATCATTCTGCTATAATCTCCGAAAGTTTTACCCGTATTTAGTGCTCTAAAAGTTCTCCAATCGAGATTTTTTTCATTGTAAGTAACCGGAATCATTTTATATGCCAGCAAATAAGAATATTGCGTAATGGCACACATAAAATCCCATGTATTATCATTATCAGGTCCCCAACTTACTGAAAAGTTTCTTTTAATGAGTTCCTGTTCAATCCAATCCGTAGTAGGATCATTATCTTTTTTCAGCGGGTAACCGGAAGGATCGTAAAAGAAACGCTCGTTACCGAAGTCAATATCGTAGCATTTACGAATCATATCGTCCCATTCCTGTTCTATATGACCATGAATATCGTCCTTATCCGAAAATGCTCTTGCATCGCAATGGAGAGGCATATGTGCATCAGCAATATAATGACTGAGCATAAAAAACAATGTCGCTATATGATTATTTGTCGGACTTATTGGAGAGCCCTTATCTTCGCTATCCAGCATTTTCAGGTTATCCACTATGCTATGGGCTATCGATTCGCAGCGGTCAGGGAGGTTCCCGCTTTCAATGGTATAAGGTTTTTCGTACAACGTACTTGCTTTCCCAATTTTATACAAGTTGAATTCGCCAGGTAACTTCTTGAAACGATTTTCCTTGGAATTTTCGTCAGGCTTGAACTTAAGCACGTGACTCGTGGCCATATCCTTTATAATAGCATCAGGATACCACGCTCCTTGTAAAACAAAGTCGCGGTGGTTTTTAAACCAATTAACAAGCGTTTGAGAATCGGTCTTGTTGGTTGCTGGTATATCGGACTTTTCCAATCTTTTAAGTGCCATAAAGGCTAGCCATGCATGCGTATACTGTTTCATAATTTGGATAAATTGTTGGCAAGATGATACAAGTTACGAGCTAGCTGTGCCTTTTCCAAAAAAAAGATTGCTTAAGACAAACATTACATGAAATTCATTCCCGCATAATAATCAATAATTATGTTTGTGTAAAACCAATAAAAGATTGATCTGTGCTAAACCAAACGATCCAATTCATTGTTGTGCATAGTAACTTTGGTGAAGTTTAGTATGAATGTATTGTAGTTGGCCAAAAGTAAAGGGTTAAGGATAATCAGTATATGCTGAGGGATAAGTTTCAAAAGTTCGCGTGCTTGTAGTAGGCTTGCGTAATAGCATCCAGTAATACCGGATAATATGAATGACCTTCTTCTCAATCCTATTCTTCTTTTTCTATTATCCTTTTCTACAGGATATTATCCGGAGTATTCACGAAATAATGGCATCAATGCAGCTATGGAAATTAAAACGAACGAACTCAAAATTCTCAATTGGAATATTTACATGCTTCCCTATTGTAATCTCATTAACAGGAATAACAAGCGTGCAAGGGCTATCGCCGAAAAACTTCTTACCATGAAATATGACATTATTGTATTTCAGGAAGCATTCGACCAAATACCCCGGCAAATTATCAGAAAGAAGCTACAGCACATGTATCCTTATATATACGGGCCAGCCAATGTATCGCGGTTCTCGTTTCGCACAAACAGTGGGCTCTGGGTTTTAAGCAAAGTGCCACTGAATAAACTGGAAGAAATAGAATACAGGAACCGCACGGGCATTGATGCCTGGGCACGCAAAGGAGCAGTAATGTTTCAGGGATGCTGGAATGAACATGACTTTCAGGTGGTAGCTACCCACCTTCAGGCTGATAGTTCCAATGATATACGCAGGAAGCAATGTCTTGAAGTAGCAACCAGACTGTTGGAAAAGTATGCCATCGAAAACGTTCCGCAATTTGTATGCGGCGATTTTAACATCGAAATGGCCGATACAGAGAACTACGATTACATGCTTCATTCTCTGAATGCGGAAAATGGCCATATAGATGGCGATATACATGTTTCATTCGATGAAATTGACAATTGTCTTGCCCGCAGGGATAAAGGCAAGAAATTGCTTATTGATTATATCCTGATACGCAATAATAGCCGCAAAATTGATAGCATCAAGCGACGCATTTCAGTGCTTAAAGACAAAATTGACCGGAAAATTGATGATCTGTCCGATCATTATGGAATAGAGGCATTGGTGCACTTTAAAAGATAAATCAGCCAGCAAGAGCATCTTCCCTAAAAAATTTTGAAATTGATTTATAACTATTATATTTGAGTTATAAATTTTTTCTATCTAATATGTTAAAGACAATAAAGCTGCCAGCCAACAAAAGAATATTGGGTATATCAGTTTTTTTAGCATTTTTCTCGTTTTCATTGTTGGCAAAAGACTATGATTGCGAAGTGCTGCAATACAATGTTTTTTGTAAGGTTAATAATAACAAGATTACACTGGAGTATGCTTATTACTACCAAATAAACAACCGTAAAGGTGATGAACACGCCAAAATATCAGTTCCTTATTCAAAAAAAGACAAGGTTACCATTGTTGAAGCGTGGATTGAAGATGCGAATGGCACTGTTATTCGTAAATTGAAAAATTCTGATATTAAGGACCAGAGCGATATATCGGATATATCGCTGTACGAAGATAACTATGTTAAGAAATTTGAATTACTTCATAATACTTATCCTTATCGGATTTATTACAAAACACGTTATACCTTCTCTGAATTAATTGAAATTGTAGATTGGACTCCCGTTGTAGATACGGAGATTCCCACCAGATCGGCAGAACTTAAAATTGAGGTACCCACCGGTTTCCCTGTTAAAATATTTGAAGATCAAACCCATTATTCTTCGTCGGAGAATGGAGAAACCACGTTGTATGAATGGAAACTAAATAATTTACCTATTTTGAAGGACGAGGTTTTATCGCCTCCGCATATCGATTTCTTTCCCAGAGTAATTGTAGTTCCCGAAAAATTCAACTGGTATACTGAAGGTAACTTTAACACATGGACCAGTTTCGGCAATTGGTACAGTCAAATAACTGACAAACTGGACAAGCTTCCCCCTTCGGAAAAAATGAAAACCGACCTGCTTGTAAAAGGAATTACCGATAAGAAGGAAATTGTTAAAATACTTTACCATTATTTGCAGGATCATACAAGATATATTAATGTTTCCATCAAATACGGAGGTCTCCGCCCCTATCCTGCCGATTATGTTGCAACAAACAAGTATGGCGATTGCAAAGCTTTATCCAACTACCTTATTGTACTTCTGAAACAATATGGGATTAAGGCTCACTATACAGTCGTAAATGCCGGCGATAATCCTCCAAAGTTCTTCAGCGCCTTTCCTTCGCATCAATTCAACCACGTTATTGTTACCGTTCCTCTCGAAAAGGATACGGTTTTTCTCGAATGTACCAGCAACACTTCACCTTTTGGATACATGGGCAGCTTTACCCAAAACAGGAAAGCTTTTCTGATCGAAAAAGACAATAGTCGTCTTATAAACTTGCCTGCGTTAACTAAGTCGGATGAGATACAGCATCGTAAGTTCGTCTACAACATTGGATTGGAAGGCTCTTCTAATGCGCAAATCAATCTTTGCTTTCGTGGCTCATCTTTCGATGTCTATAACGACCTCGAAGCTTCCTATTCAAAGGATCTCCAGGAAAGAATATTGCGTGAACAGATACTCAATTTCAGTTCTTTTGAAATTGACAACTGGCAATTAAATAAAGAAAACAGGGATTCAGCAAAGATAGCCTTAAATGTAAAACTCCGGTTGACAAACTTTCAGCAGAACTATGGCGATAAAAAAGCTTGCAGTGTGACTCCGTTCTATTTCCCGGAACTCGAAAAGCCTGACAAACGCACGCTTCCGCTTCGTCTAAATACACCCTATGTTATCAATGATACCCTTCTGTATAATTTCCCAGCACACACCGAGTTTGGAATGCCTGCCGATACTTTAATACAATCAAGCTATGGAAGCTACTCCCTAAAGGTTAAAAAGAAAGAAACCCAATTAGAAATTGTAAGGAATGTGACCATCTACCCCGGCTATTACACATTAAGAGAATATCCTGAATTCTACTCATTTATTCAAAACATTAAAACGAACGACCGAAAAAAAATACTGTTCAAGAAAATCTAACCATACCTAACAATCCTACTACATGAAATCTTTAATTCTCCTTCTTACCATCCATTTAACAGCTATTTGTTCTTACGCCCAAAATTTCTCGAATGAATTTGGAAGAGTAACAAACGATGAAATGACAATGACAAGCTACCCTAAGGATAATGGGGCTGATGCTATTATTATTTACGATATTGGCAGATCATACTTTTCATACGACTATGATAAAGGATTTGAAGTCATTTTCGAGCGAAAAATGAAAATAAAAATTCTAAAGAAATCAGGATTTTCATGGGCTGAGTTTAGCATTCCATTATATCAGGAAAACTACCAATTGGAGAGGTTATTTGATGTAAAGTGTACCACTTACAATCTTGAAAATAACAGACTATCCAAAACGGTTCTCGATAACAAAACAATCTATGAAGAGAAAAGCACGGGAAATTGGGTTTATAAAAAATTGGCAATGCCCGACGTTAAGGAAGGATCTGTTATAGAGATTTCTTATTGCATCAACTCTCCATATCTTTTCAACTTGCACGATTGGCAGTTTCAGCATACCATTCCTACCGTTTATAGTGAATATACGGTTAAAATAACGCCGTTCTATGAATATGTATATATACTTCAGGGAACAAATAAATTTGATGTCTTGAATAAAAGCATTGAATCCAATAATGGTTCTCATCCAGGTCCTGAGGATTATAAAAATGTTGTTTATCAGTTTGGTATAAAGGACGTATCCGCTTTCAAAGATGAAAGCTATATCACTTCTATTAACGACTATATTATGCAAATCGATTTTCAATTAACCCAAATACACCGGCTCGATGGTACAAAAAAGGAAATCATTTCAACCTGGCCTAAACTCATTGATGATTTATTAAAACACCAGGATTTCGGTAAATATGTGAATAGCTCAGAAAAAAGCGCAAAAGATCTTCTTAACATACCCGAATTGACTTCCAAACCAAAAATTTCACAATTAGAAGAAATTGTAAATTTTGTAAAAAATAACTACAAATGGAATGGCTATAACTCTTATATAGCCGAGAAAAACCTGAGAACCTTCCAAAAAGATAAGTCGGGAAACAGTGCAAATATTAACTTATTTTTAGCAGGCTTGCTAAGGGCTGCCGGATTAAAAGCTTACCCAGTTATAATTAGTACCAGAAATCATGGAAAAATTGCCAGCGATTATCCTTTTGCCCATTATTTTAACTACACCATTGTGATGGTTGAAATAGATGATAAAATTTTTGTAACCGACGCCACAGAACCTCTTTGCCCATATCACACCATTCCTCCTAAGTGTATAAACGACAAAGGTTTAATTATAAAAAAAGATAGTCAGGACTGGCTTACACTTTCCAATGGAGAATTCTCTGCTATCGAAGAAAAAATCGTTTTGAAGATTAATGAAAAAGCCGACACTATTAACTGCGGAGTTTCTATAAATTCAACAGGCTACGATGCCTTCGATTTAAAATCGGATTATAACAATGATACTGAAAAGCTGGAAAAGAAATATTTAGATAACCATTTTCTCCAGATTGACTCTTTGAAAACAATGAACTATGAGGATCCGCTTAAGCCTTACATAATTTCCTTCAATGCAAAATACCCATTGGAATCGATCGATAATAAGCTATACATTTCTCCTTTCCTTTCTGAAGTAATGACTTCGAACCCCTTAAAACAACAAAACCGCCAATATCCCGTGGATATGGTCTATCCTCAGCGCCGGATTTACAACGCCACCATTCTCATCCCTGAAAATTATAAAATTGAAAGTTTGCCTCAAAATCATACTATAAATAACGATCTCTTTACAATGGGGTACCAAGCAACAAAGATAAACAACAAAACGATTGTAGTTCGCGGTGTATATGCTACCAATAAAGCAGTTTACAGCTCCGAAGAATATGGCAAAATCCGTTTCTTCTTTAACGAACTGATCGAGAAATTCAATGCCAAAATTGTTCTATCAAAAAACTAAAAACGCTTGAAGGAATCTATTCATCGAACAATTAAGGAAGCTGCCCGCAGTCTTAGCCGAAAACTTCTGCAACTCCCAGTTTCAACCTTAGGTATTTCGTCCTATAATCATCGATACCTGAACGAAAAAATCGGGATGATAGATGCAATAATGGATATATACAGCAGGCAGCTCTATCTGGTCCTAAAAGACTATAATTCCGATCTGAAAAATTTTGTATGGGTTGATTATGGCGGTGGTTCAGGTATTTTTTCGCTATTAGCCAAGGAAGCAGGCGTAGGTACCGTTATATACAACGATATTTATGATGTTTCCTGCGCTGATGTAAGTAAAACTTCAAAAGCATTGAATATTGCTATCGACCATATCGTTTGTGGGGATACAGACAGCCTGGTTACATACATACAAAAGCATTCTATTACTATAAACGCCATAACATCCTTCGACGTAATTGAACATATTTACAATATTGAAGAGCACTTCGGAAAATTGGCATATCTACAAACAGCTCCTTTTACAATGGTGTATGGATCGGGTGCAAACCCGGAGAACAATTGGAAAGTAAAGGCCATTACTAAGATACAGATGGCAGATGAGTACGAAGACCTCACCAAGACCTGGGGACATAAAGAGCGGGATACGCTTCAGTCATTTCTGGCGGTACGGAGGAACATTATACAATCGTGTGCCCCACAACTGAGCGGTGCTGATGCAGACTATCTGGCCAAAGCTACACGCGGACTGATAAAAGAAGATATTGAAAAGTGCGTTGTTGAGTTTCTGGCAAAAGGCGATATTTCATATAAAATGGAACACCCTACCAACACCTGCGACCCATTAACCGGCAATTGGAGCGAACACCTGATGGATCTTTATTTGCTCGAGAAGTATTTACAAAATCTTGGATTTAGGGCTGAAGTCTCACCTGGGTATTATCCGATCAATGGACCATGGATAAATCAAGGCATAAAAAGTATCATAAACACCTGGATTAAACTTCGAAAACGAAAAGGCATGCTATTAGCCCCTTATTATTGGGTTGTTGCAAAGAAGTAAAAACTATTCCGCCACAAACACTTCCTCTTCCTGCTTAACCATTGACTTATCCAACTTTAGGTTGTGAACATAATAATCCTTCTTCACCAGCGATTTGGATACCAGCTCGGCTATATCGAGTACCTGTACTGGCGAAGATTGATTAAAAGTCTTCTTACAAAGCGGGCATCCGGTAATCAACATATCGGGTTCACTAGCCGTTAGTACTTTCAAAGCATCGGAAGCAATCTTCCTGCGTTTGTCAGGAGCAATCTTTAAATTGGCTAAGCTACCACCGCAACATAATGCTTCTTCCTTTTCGCTTGCAGCAGTTTTGAGGTTTACAAGGCTCGAAACTACCTGTCGCGGCTGATCGTAAATACCCGAGCCTCGACCTAATTCGCACGGATCGTGATATACAGCACTCAGACTTTGCTTATTTACTGAAATCAGCTTTTCATCAATCAGCTTCAATAAATATTCGCTATGGTGCACCACTTCTATGGATAAATCATATTCCTCTCTGAATACCTTGTAGCATATAGGACATGAAGTTACCAATACCTTTGCACCGCTATCTTCAATCATTTTCTTGTTCTTTTCGATCAGTTCCCGCGCCTGATCAACTTTCCCGGCGAGCATCAATGGTCTGCCGCAGCAAATACTGCCATCTTCATCCAAAAAGCGGAAATTAACCGAGGCAGTTTTAAGAATATCAACCATCGATTTCTTAATAGACGGCTGCAAATGAGTCATACAGCCTCCAAAATAAAGTACCTCAGTCCGGGAAATATAGTTTTGGGGCACATATTGGTATACTCCACTCTTCTGGGCCACAGCCTGCTTACGTCCGTTAGCACGTATAGACTTAATGTCAATGCCTACAGGGCAAATCGAATCACATCGTCCGCACATCAGACAGTTTAAAGCTAAATCATTGTTCGGTTCGTTATAACGCTGATTTTTCAGGTAATAAACCGATTGAACATTGTTGATGCCCGCTGATGAAGCCAATTGGCACTTATCGATACACACACCGCACCGCGAACACGAATTCAATTCGAACTGGGTATAACCGGTAGCGTTTACCTTCTCTGAAACACCGTACTTACGCAGGAATATCAAAAAGACTTCCGTAGGGATATGCATATACCGCGAATAGGGTAAGGCAATAAAGAATAGTCCCAACGACAATGAATAAGCCCACCATGCAGGATATGCTAGATATTCCGTAGGCAATATACTTCCAAAAAACGCGCCGGCATTTAATGTAAGAAAATGGCCTCCGCCACTATTAGCCGAAGTAAAGCTTTCTGCTATAAAGCGCAATGGGAATATGAGCCATAAAGAAGTAAGTGCTAATTTGTCGCCCAGGTGCAATTGGGTTGTCTTCTTCATCCCAAACATGCGTGAATAAACTCTTTTGAACCATGCCAGCAAAACGCCGGATAATACTACGGCCAAAATCAGGTCCATGGTAAAGGCAAATACTGTGTGGTATGCGAAATTTTCGGGATTGGGATTAAAAAACCGGAAGAATATAGGGAGATACGGAGGGCTCATGTGTCCGTCGTAAAACATACGGCTCTCGAGATTACCAACTGCTATCAGTAAAAACCAGCCAAAAGCCAGACTCATGTGCATATATCCCAACAAAGGGTTAACGCGGAATATTTTCCTGTGTAGCAAGCTCTCGTAAAGCACTTCTTTCAGTGCCTGCAAAGTTTTATTTGAAATAAAACCCTTACGCAGCTTGGTTTTGTCACATGGCGCCAATTGTTTAATCCACGAAATGTACTTTACCAGGAGTACAGTAACCAACATGGCTAGTCCAATGGTAAAAGGCAGCACAAACAAGTCAAATTTTTCCATGGCACATCTGGTTTAATTAGTTTTTGCTGGTATTTTCGAGCAATTCCATGAGTGAAAATATCAGGTTACGTGTATTTACACCCATTGGACATGCCAGTTGACATTTGCCGCAAAGCATGCACTTAGGTGCCGTTGTTTTAACATCCTTCAGGTCACCTCTACGGATCATTAAGATCATCCGGCGCAAGCTATAATCGGTAAACTGGCCTGCACTGCATGTTGCAGCGCAGGTTCCACAACTGATACAAGCTTTAACCGAAGGTTCTTTTTCGATCAAGGCCTTGTAAAAATCACGACTCAATGCATCGTAATCAATTTGTCGGTCGCGGTTTATCGTATATCCGAAATCTATATTCGCCATCGTTCCTTTTATCTTAAATAATCCGCAACCTGTAAAGCAGCAGAACGCGCATCGTTCAGCGTTGCATCCATTGTTTTTGGACCGCTGCATGCGCCTGCTATAAAAATCCCAGGTACATCCGTCTTTGCCGATGCGTAGTGCGGATCGTACGGTGTAAGGAAACCATCGCCATTATGAGAAATCTGAAGCTTTTCCTGCAAAAACATTGATGTTTTCGAAGGCTCCATACCTACCATCAGCACAACCATGTCAACATTCAGCTTTAATGGCTTGTTCAGCAGCGTATCTTCTACTTTCAGCATGATGCTGCCATCGCTATTTTCAAATGCTTCCGATAACCGGCCACGTATAAACTGCACATTGTGGTCAATCTGCGCTTTCTTATATATTTCTTCGAAGTGACGACCGAACATGCGTAAATCCATATAAAATGAAAACACCTCCAGGCCAGGGAGGGCTTCGGTTAATTCAATAGCCTGCTTAACAGCGGTTATGCAACATACCTGCGAACAATAGGTATTCCCGGCCTTTTCGTCACGCGATCCCACACAATGGATGATACCTATGCGTTTAGGTATCTTTCCACTGCTGGTACGGATTTCCTGGTTGTCGTGAAAGAGCCTTTCTAAATCGGCCGAAGTAATTACGTTATCATAAATGCCATAGCCATACTCCTCTTTGCGGTGGGCATCGAACAATTCGAAACCTGTAGTTACAAGAATAGCGTCGGCTACAACGATATAACCATTCGAAAGCGTGGCAACAAAGCGATTATCCTCTCTTTTTATTTCCGAAAGGGTTGTATTTAATACAGGTTGAACATCTGTATTGAGGTTCTTATAAATATCGTGTAACAGATCATTCGCTAGCCTGCCATTGGGAAATAGCCTGTCCCATTGGTTCAGCTTACCGCCCAGCTTCTCAGTTTGCTCAACCAGTGTTACGGAAAAACCAAGCTGGGTAAGCTTTGCAGAAGCTTCCATTCCGGCAGGACCGCCACCAATTATCAATACGTGTTTCATTCAAATATGCTTGTTATCAAATTCGTCAAACCTCATTGTTTGGCTAAGACTCAAACCTTAGCCAATTATATCGCAGCAAGCGCCGGCCTGCCCCTTCAATAAACCTTCAAAACCGATGGTTTCTCTGGTCTCCCTAATATCTCGCCATTCGAACCCAGGTATTTCGTGGCAGGTTCGTATTCCACGCCAATTTTATCGAGCAATGGCTCAACAGCCACCTGGTGTGTTTGGAAACCCAAATCCCACGGATTGTAGCCCAATATCAACCCAGCTAGTTCTTCGTAGGTAAGCACCGGAATACCATGACCATTCTCTCCGTAAGTTTTACCCTCCATTTCACTGATAGCGTACTGCCATCGATCAAGGAAATACGGACATCCCGGACAATTGGTCAATATAAAATCCGGTTTATAGGGTTCCATGGATTCAAACTTCTTTTTGGAACTGGCCACAGAGAATCCCCTATTGGCTTTTACCACATACTGGCGGAACCCAAAACCGCAACAATGCCTGCGTTCAGGATAATCTATTACCTCGCCGCCGAAAGTCTCAATCATTCCTGCCAACACATAAGGATATTCGGCTCCTCCTACTCCTTTGTTCGGAAACATCTTGGAATAATGGCACCCAATATGTTCAACTGCTCTCAAAGGCTTTCCTGTATAGTGGTTTATTAATTTGTATTTGGCTTTAGCGTTGATCTGATCGCGGAATTTATAAACGACATCGCTTGCGTGTGCGAGGTTCTCTGGCTTTTTAAATTCGCGCTTGGTAGCTTTCCAGAGGAAATCGCGGGCTTTGGCTTCCATTTCGGGATTATGCTGCCACATTTCGAGCACCTCGGTATACAACCCGAACGACGTAATGCACGAAGCTACATAATTGCTGTATCCAGCCTCAGTCATTAATGCAAACTGTCGAGCGATAACAGTCATTGTAGTTTCAAGAGGTACCACATCGGTATGATATGCAATACCAGTACATGTAGTGTGTTTAGGCTCGTCGTATAAATCTTTATTAAGCTCTTGCTTCAATATACGAAGAAACGTTTTCTCCGATGCCGGGAAAAAGTTCTGCCGTATGCAACTGCGTGCATAAAAATAATGATCGTTGGCAATTTCCTTTTGATACTCCTGCCAGAGCCGTTTTTTACCTTCAAGCTTCATCGTATTCAGTCTTTGGTATGATGCCCGTTGTTGGCAACAAAAATATGGTCGAAGTATTCGTTATTATGCGTTTCATCGAAGCTCATTCCGTATTCGGCAGCTTTCTTTTCCGAATAGGATTCGATCTTTTCGAACCGGGCCATTCCGCCGGTCACTTCAAAAATTTCTTTTAGTTCGTTCAGGGCATCCTGTGGTATTTTGCGGAGTACTCCTGGGCCCTCTTTCTGGTAATTCGCTCCAAGTCTATCCATTACGGCATGCAGATTCTTATGCTCCCAATCCCAGATGGGCCCTTGTTCAGGAAAATTATGGGTGGTTATAGCTTCAGGGTACATGCAATAGCCATATTTTAGTGACCATTCACCCACCGTACGTTTTACAACCAACTGCTGGCGGCCTTTCTCCGATTCGGTAAAATAGCCAAGCTCCTGCGATAAAGCACGCAGGGCCATTATAATAAGTCCCGGTGTATTGTTGCGCGGACAGCGTGTTTTGCAGCTCATGCATTCGCCGCAATACCAGATTACATCGCTTTTTAAGAGTTGAATGATACGATCTTCATTGTTCGATTGAACGTCGATAACCACCTGGCGTGGATCGTAATTGTAGAATTCTGCTGCCGGGCAGATTGCAGTGCATGTACCGCAATTGATACATGCATTCATTCCTTCTTCAAACCGGATATCTTGTTTAAGCCTCTCTATAATACTACTCATCCCCCATCAGATTGTCATCTTACAAATGTAGGCCAATGTGCAATGAAAATAAATGCGTTATAAATCGTAATTTGCATGCGTAAAAATAGGGTAGTATAAATACCACCTGAACAAATGAAAACCCGAGCTTTATATTTCTGTTTTTTTAGTAAATTCAAAATGCTATTTTTGAAAATCAACTAAAAACCATAAACAATGCGTAAAATATTATTTATCTGTTTATTGATTGTATCGGGAGCGATTTACGGACAAGAGGTGTCGTTGAAGGGGGGAATTAAATTCAACACTATTCATTATAACTATGTTAATGAGGGGTATAAATCTAATTTGGGATTTCAGTTGGGAGCTGATTTAACTTATCCTTTAAGCGAAAACTTTCGGTTTACGGCTGGCATTCTGTTCAATCAGAAGGGACAAGCCACAGATAACTCCCGAACCAGACTATATTACGCAGATATTCCCGTTAAAATCGGCTTTAACAAAGAAGTATTTTATAACGTGTTCATGACCCTGAACGTTGGTGGTTATTTTGGCATGGGGTTGTTTGGAAAAAATGTATTAACAGAAGGAGAAAAGACATCAACTGATATAAAGTGGGGCAACGAAAGCTCTCCAAAGGATCCAAAAGAATTCAGAAGACTTGATTATGGATTATTGGCTGAAGCTAAAGTCATTTTCGGCGAAAAAATTGGGATTAGCTTAGGTTATGAGCTTGGTTTGGCCAATATGATCCCTCAAACCTTATTAGTAGCTGATAATTACAATGGCTATAACCGTTCGCTATACCTCGGCTTGGTATACGTAATTAAGTCCAAGTAACTAAATATCAATTAACTTATTCTTAATAGCATACATCACCAGGTGAGCCGTATTCTTCGAATTGGTTTTATCGAGAAGGTTTGCCCGGTGTTTATCTACCGTACGCTTACTTATATGCAGGTTTTCGGCAATCTCCTGGTTCGACAACCCTATACATATTTGTTTTAACACTTCAAGCTCTCTTTCAGAAAGATTCTCAATAAAATCCGGAGAAGTACGGTTGGTTTTTATATTCTTTACCACATTGTAGAGCAACTCCTGAGAGAAGTATTTACCGCCGCCAAACACCGTTTCAATCGCACATTTCACCTCGTTAATATCTGAATTTTTCAGCAGAAAGCCAGACACGCCGGCCTCTATCATTTTGTAATAATACTCCTCTTCGCCATACATCGAAAGACAGATTACTTTGATATCGGGATTTAGAATCAAGGCTCTGGTAGTGGCTTCTATGCCGTCCATTTCGGGCATATCTATATCCATAAGAACAATATCGGGCTTTTTCAGAGGTAGAATATCCAGGAACTCTTTACCATTCGATGCTTCGGCAATAATGCTAAAATTGCCAGCCGCTGAAAGCAAGAGCCGCATTCCGTTGCGGAATAAACTATGGTCGTCTACTATAATTACTTTAATTCCAGTCATGATCGTTTATAACTTTATACGAATGAGGACTTTAGTGCCTGTTTCCCGGCTACTTTCCACCTCCATCTTTCCTTTAATAGAATTGATACGTGATACCATGTTAGAATATCCCATTCCTGTGTTCGAAGGGTTTTCGCCGATTACCTCACTTACATCGAAACCCTGGCCATCATCGCTGTACGAAAGTAATATTGTTTTGTTTTGATAGGATAAATTGATGTCAATATTTTTTGCACTGGCATGCTTCATAGTATTATTAATCAACTCACATACAACACGATACAGCACCACTTCAACATTCTCGTCAAACCTTCGCTGGAAAGCATTGGAATCGAATGCAATCTGAATAACTTTCGAATCGATCTTGTTCGTGAAATCCTTGATAGCACTTGCCAACCCGAAGTTGTTCAAAATATGCGGACTCAGGTTATTCGATATTTCCTTAATACTTTTAATGGATTCATCAACTACATGTGCCGTGTTTTCTATAATTTCCTTGCGTGCTACGTCAGTATCCATTAATTTAAGTGTGGATACAGACATCTTCACTGTCGATAACAAGGGTCCTAAGCCATCGTGAAGGTCTTTGGCAAAGCGCTTACGTTCTCTTTCTTCGGTTTGAATAATGGCTTTCAATACACGTTTCTCGGCCTCACGCCGGGCCTGTTCAGCCCTCTTTATGAAATTGAAGATTTTTCTGATCATTATCACTCCTATCGCAATGAAAAACGAGGTAATAAGCCCTAACCAGGTAAATATCACGTTCATGTCAATGGGGATCTTTTCGTACAACACAGGGATAAGCTCAAACAGCCTGTTTATGGCCATTACAAGAAAGCCCAACGATATAAGTATCCACGAAAGGTTGTATTTCGTAACTTTGGTTAGCCGGATTGCAGCAATAGCAGCAAAAAACTGAAGTAAAATGGATACCACTAAGGCTATCTTGGTGATCATGACTATGTTTTAATTTTCGACAGGTAACAAAGTTATGATCTTTTATCAAAAAGAAAAGCCATCGGTTAAGATGGCTTTCTCAATTACTAACTAACACTTTAATTTACTCAATACTAATCGCACGTTTTACTGGTTTTGCTTCTTCTTTCTTAGCAATGGTAAGGGTTAAAATACCATTGTTATAATCAGCCTTAATGTTTTCGGCATTTACATCGTCGGGAAGCGAGAATCTGCGTTCGAAAGTACCATTTGCAAACTCACGCAAACGATAGGTTGTGCTTTCTTCTTCATCCTGTTTTACAGATTTGGAAACGGTTAGCACATCGTTTTCCAGTTCAATCTTAATATCCGACTTGGATACACCTGGTGTAAACATTTCAATCTTATACGAATCCTCAGTCTCCATGATATTGGTTTTTGGAGATGAATACCCATAGTCCAAACGATTGTCGTTTTCGAAGAACCGATCCAACACATCGCTCCATGTTGAAACAGAATTTACGACTGGACTTACTACTCTCGGACGGAATAAACGGATCATTGTCATAGCTATTTAATTTTAAAGGTTATACATTGTTGTTTATTCCTTACTTTTCAAATGAGATACCAAATTGCTTTTTAAGACATTTTGTCCGATTGCATCAGAGCATACGGACATATTGTCATATAAACCACAAATTACCTGTCAGTTTGCTTCTTTTCATTACCTTTGTATACTTAAAATAGAAACACAAAATGAAAATTGATATTATTACCGTGTTACCCGAGTTGCTGGAGAGTCCGCTCAACCACTCTATTATTAAACGAGCTAAAGACAAAGGTTTGGTAGAAATTAACCTTCACAACCTTCGCGATTACTCGAACGATAAACATAAGCGGGTTGATGATTATGCATTTAGCGGCGATGCAGGCATGGTAATGATGATAGAACCCATATATAACGCCATAAACCATCTGAAATCCAAAAACACATACGACGAAGTGATCTACACCTCTCCCGATGGAAAACAACTAACACAGGGCCGTGCAAATCACCTTGCCACAATGAAAAACATCATTATCCTTTGCGGACACTATAAAGGGATTGACCAGCGTGTACGTGATCATCTGATTACTATGGAAATATCGATAGGCGATTATGTATTGAGTGGTGGAGAACTTGCTGCTGCTGTGATTACAGATAGTGTAGTGCGCTTATTACCGGGTGCTTTGGGTGATGAGATGTCGGCACTTACCGATTCCTTTCAGGATAACCTGTTAGCACCACCGGTATATACCCGTCCCGCTGAATTTAACGGCTGGAAGGTTCCCGATATTCTCCTTAGCGGCGATACAGCCAAAATTGATAAATGGAAATTTGAACAATCGATGGAGCGCACTAAATTGCTAAGACCGGAGTTGTTGGAGGATTGGGAGGATTGAAACTGCAATACCCCTGACCCCTAAAGGGGAACCGAACCCAATATGAGGTATCGGCATCGAATTGGTTCGAACTATAAAAAATTGTTTGTCAATTATTTGTATACTTACAGACTAAAAATAATAATAGTCCTTTTGCATTCGTTTTATCCCCAGCTACTGAGCAGAATCTGTGAATATACAGTTCCCCTTTAGGGTTCAGGGGTGTGGTTCAGGGGTATTTACCTATGGCAAATTCCCTTAAATCCGCAATATTCGCATTTCGCTTTATCCTCTACCTTACGAAATGGGACTTCCGGATTAAATATTTCCTGAAATACCTGATATAACTGATTTTGGAACTCCTCAGCAACCATCGAGTAATCCTCAACTACCTTCTTTTCTATACGAAGATGGTAATCGAACTGCTTATCCACAATTTTGCGCAACGCATATAAACCGGGAGTTACAGGCTTACCTTTAAATTTGTCTTGTTGCAAAACTACCTGGCAATAAAGCAGCGACTGGAATATAGCCGAGTACTTTTTCGTATTGCCCATCCGGTCGAACAATTGCGCAACCGATGCACTGGTCATTTCAACGTTACCCGTTTTGTAGTCAATAATACGGTAATTATTTTCTACAATATCCATTCTATCAACAACTCCACCAATTGTAAGTTGCTTATCGCCTATTTTTACCAGTGTTTTGAACCTTTCTTCCAATGCTACAGGAATAAATGGTGCATATTTACTGTCTTTTTCAAGAATTATCCGGATATATCTAATCAATACCTCTTTTACGATGATGCTCTTTCCATGCAAAGCCTCTGAATGGTTTTCGTTCTTAAAGTATTCCTTACGGAACGCAGCCATTACAGCATCTTCAATTGCATTACCCTTTAAAATATGCTGAATATCCTGTCCCGCAATTTCCTTTTCTAAATATGGAAAATACAGGACCTGCATTGCATAGTGCAACAACTTCCCAAACATGGATCCTTCAATATCTTCGGCGATTTCCTCTTTTTCCTTAATGCCAACAATGTATTTGAAATAGAAGCGCAGCGAGCATTCCATGTATGCCGAGAGGGCGGTAGGTGTAAGATATGCGCCTGTTTCGGGCTGTGTATACTTATTCAGGGCCTCAATGATCTGTGCATTCTTATTTATCACAATATCCTTTTCGCCGGGGAAAGAAATGGAGAAGTTCATCCACGTTTCGTGTTGCGTAAAAGCAGGCTCGTACTTTAACTGATAAAGGAAACGGCTCATTTCACCCGAACTATTGGGCGGTTGCGAGTTGTACAATAATGAAACTTTGCTTGCCCGTTGAATAAGCCGATAAAAGTAGTACGCAAATATAGCATCCTGGTGTTCTATGGCAGGCAGACCAAATCCTTTTCTTAAATTATAGGGAATGTACGAAACAGCTGCCTCTGTTTTCGGGAATGTACCTTCGTTGGTAGATAGTACAATCACCTTTTTAAAGTCGAGCGTACGTGTTTCGAGCACACCCATTATTTGTAACCCAGCCAATGGCTCGCCTTTGAAAGGTACCGATAAACCAGATGTCATTTTGCGGATGATTCGGAAAATAACAGGCATGCCCGCCTCAATTTTACCCGTTTTCAGGATTTCAACCAGGCGGTTCAATGCAGATATAAAGGTGAACCAGTATTCGAGATGGAAATCGCTCTCTTTATTGCCAATTGAATGCTTTTTCAGCTCGGCAGCCGTTGTGGTTCCAAGTAGCAATAAGTATTTGGCAAATGCCAATCCATCGGAAGGTAGTTGGAATAATAGTTTTAGATATGCATTTTTGTGCAATTCTGCTTCGGTAAGGAATATGCGGTTATTTTTAACGATATACTCCATCAATTCTGCCGCTTCATCCACACAGATGGTATTAACGTAAGGATGATGCAACATTGCCATTACATCCTTATGATAATATTTGCTGGTATTGCTTTGCATGCGCATATTTCGCTGCAACGAAATAACCGTCTCGATAAAACTATGCACCGGCGTTAACCGAAAAGGATAACCAAGGGTAACATTCACATCCTTTATATCAGCTGGAATTGACGACAGCACTGGAATTAACAACTGCTCGTCGGCCAGGATTATGGCGGTATCCGTAAGGTCAGTGTTCTCTAGCAGCCAATCTTTCATCAATGCAGCAATCATCTTTGTCTGGCCCACATCCGACGGAACCGATATCATCTGAATATCCTTGGGTTGCGTAAGATTATTGAATTCCTCTTCGGGTAATCGTTGCGGCAACAGCTTCAAATTATTGCGAATAAAGAAACCTGCCTCGTGCCAGTCGTTCGAAACGTAGTAGGTATCATAATCCCAATAAAAATCTGCTTTACCGGTTTTATCCAGATAGGCAAAGAAGGCCTTTTCGCACTCGTTAAGTGCATTAAAGCCGACAACGGCAAACTTTTTATAAGGAAATTGAATAGGAGAGCCTGATTTCAATTGCTCATACACATCGCGGTAAATCATTCCCTCGTAAGCAATGCCCTGGCTACGTAAACTATCCTTAAATGCTTCGTAAATCTCATGCAATTGAGCCCATACACTCAAAAAATCCTGCTTAAAAGGACCAGCATCATACAAATTCACGTTTTTCCAAAAGCCCTGAATGATCTGGAGCTGCTCTTCGGGCAAAGTGAAACGTTTTTCAATTTCACGTATATCTCTAATGTTCTGAAATAACTGCGATGCATCAACGAGGTACTTGTCGATATCGTCGAAATCGTTCAGCAGCACTTCGCCCCAGGCATAAAAATTATCGAAAGTCTCGTCTGTCTTGCGGATTTTACGGTAGGTTTCGAAAAGCTGAAAGGTCAGCAGCAGCGGATCGGCTACCTGCAAGCCGCTCAACTCGGTCATCAGCTCGGATATTGTCTTTAAAGGCGGCGACCAGATGGGCTTTTCTACTAACTTCGAAAGATGCCGGTTGAAGAACAATCCAGCCCGCTTGCCCGGGAAAACCAGGCATACATCCTGAATACCAGAACCATGTTGTTTGTATAAATCCTGTGCAACAAGCTGAAGAAAAGGCGTCATTGTTTTGGGTTGTTGAGGCAATAAATTTACGCAAATTAAAAGTTAGGACTGCAAGTGCAATGGCTTTTTCCAAAAAATAAGGCTGGGATCGATTTGCAATTCCCAGCCTTAGCGTTATCTATTGGATTTTACTACGTCAGATAGCAATAAATTTCGCTTTATCCGTTTGGCAAAAAGCACACTTTTCATCTACATTTGCTGCTTCGTAGGTGTTTCCGCAAACCGGACAAACAACATATTCAAAAGAGAGTGTATTTTCGGAGTTCGCATCTAAAGCTGCCAATGCTTTTTTATAGAATTCCTGATGCTTCTTTTCGGTATCAATTGCCCAGGTAAAGGATTTTTCAGCTTTTTCAACCTTCTCCGTTTTCGCTTCGGCAATAAACTGAGGATACATCGTAGTTACTTCGTATGTTTCCCCTTCAATGGCAGACTGAATGTTTTCCTTGGTTGATTTAACTTCGAACTCAGGCTTGAAATCTTCCATTTTTTCACCTAATTCTTCTAAAACCTTTTTGTGGTTAGCTGAGTGGATGGACTCCGATTTGGAAGCGGCATCGAATAATTTGGCAATGGTATCGTTGCCTTCTTCTCTTGCTTTTTGTGCAAAAGCTGCATACTTGGCGCTTGCCGTAGATTCTCCCTTAATTGCAGCCTTCAAATTTTCAATCGTTTTAACGGGTTTAGCTTGTTTACATCCTGTAAAAGCAATAAAACCAACGAAAAGTAATAAAAGGATTTTCTTCATAGTAATAAATTTTAAGTGGTTAAATGGGCATCATATAATTATAAACTAAATTACCTCCGAAATAACCTGTAATACTAACAAAAAACACTGCCAGGCAATAAAGAACAAATGCTACCCACTTCATTGTAACAAGATCCGGTTTTTTGATTAGAACAATCCGGAGAACTGAGGCTAGTACAAGCAAGCCTAACGTAATGGTAGCAAATAATTCATGCGTTTCGCGCATTTCGCCGGCAGAGCCAGACATTTCTGCCGTAAAAAACATTCCTGTAGCCCAGGCTAACAAAGCGCCTATGGTCCCCGTAATCAATAAATAGAAACCACTCCTGGATAAACATGCTTCTTTTTTAAAGAAAAGAGAGAAAAGGTCGGCCAGAAAGCCAAAGGTTATCAGCGCAATGGGGAAGTGCACCAACATGGGATGAAAATGGCTTGATGATATCATAAATTTAGTTTTGATTATTTAAAATAAATTTAGAAAGAATTAATCCAAAAATCAAAATTTCAATGAATTATCGTCTATTTATCATAACATTTATTTCCCCGGTCTGTCCAGATCAATGTCTTCCCATGATGCAGGATCGTCCAACGACTCAAGGTGCGTAGACACTATAACTCCATGTATTGTATTGCGAAGATCGGCTTCAATCCTTTCGAGCAGCTCATGGCCACGCTGAACAGTCCACTCTCCTGGAACCAACACATGAACAGAAACGAATTGTCTTGCACCTGCCTGCCTTGTTTGTAACGCATGAAAATGAATGCCCAATTGCTCATATTGTTCCAATACCTTCTGTATGGCATTTTGAGTTTCTACAGGCAAGGCAGCATCCATTAACCCCGATATGGATTTACGGACAATGCCCACCCCTGACCACACTATGTTACAGGCCACAAAAAATGCGACAATAGGATCGAGTCGCTGCCACCCTGATATTGAAACTGCAGCAACGCCAACGATTACACCACCCGATGTCCATACATCGGTCATCAGGTGTTTTGCGTCAGCTTCCAAAGTAATAGAATGGTGTTTTTTGGCAGCTTTAAATAGTACAAGTGAAACAAACAGGTTTATTAATGAAGCAATTGTAGAAAGTACTAATCCAAATCCCACTTGCTCTAATGGTTTAGGATAAATAAAACGCTGAACAGATGCTATTCCAATACCTACAGCAGCTACAAGAATTAACATTCCTTCAACAGCGCTCGAAAAGTATTCGGCCTTGCTATGGCCATATGGATGGTCCTCATCGGCAGGGCGTATGGCTATGATTAGCATACTAAGAGCCATCAGTGCGCCGATAAGATTGATTCCCGATTCCATAGCATCGGATAAAAGACCGACTGAGCCTGTCAAAAAATATGCGCCTACCTTAATAGCAATAGTTGTAATAGCTGCAGCAATTGAAAGCCACGCAAAACGAGTTACAGTAGAAGGTTTATTATTTAAATTCATAAAAACATGAGATGAAATGAGGTATAACTAATATTAACATTTGGTTATTGAACATCAAATAAATATTCAATAATTAGGAAACAGGACTGTTTTATGAAAACCTTGGTGGCTGCCAAATTGAAAAGGTAAAATGAAAAATTAGCGTTTCTTCGTTAACGAAGATTGGGAAATGTTGGATAGGAATAAAATTACGGTTACAAACAGAGGAAAAAACTACCAAATGATCCTCATGACTGTGATGCAATGAATGATCGATAGAATAATCAGTGGTCATATGGCTTACATTGGCATGATCCGGATAGGTAAAGTATGACACAAGAATACCATCTATTCCGATTTGCAACGAAAATACGATAAAGAATATTCTACATATATTTTTCAAGCACCGCATTGTGTTGACAAAAATAAAGAATATTCAACAATTGCAAAACAAGCAGATCACACAAACAACCTTCCCTGCCAAGTATTTAACTCTTCGAGCCTGTTTTCGAGCATTTGCAGGAGTGTATTCGTACGAACCATTCCCCAGTTAGGTCCTGCCTGAAAGCGCGGCGGAACCTCCGATGTAAAGCGCTCAATCACAAAGGCCGGATTTAATTTTTCCAACATTTGAATAAAGAAATCGATGTATTCTTCGATGGTAAAAAAGTTGAAACGCTCAGGGTTCTGGGCATATTCCTGAGCCATTGCTGTGTTCTTTACAATGAGCAACTGGTGAAACTTAATGGTATTTAAAGGTAAACTATTAATTAAGGGTATTTCATTGATTATATCCTCGCGCGACTCTCCCAGCAAGCCAAGAATAAAGTGCGCACCCGTTTTAATTCCTCTTTTTGCTGTACGTTCAATGGCATCAACACTCTCTTCGAAAGTATGACAGCGGTTTATACGATCGAGAGTGCGATTATAGCACGATTCCAGGCCATATTCAATAATCACATAATACTTTTCCGACAAAGCCTGGAAATAATCCAGCTTTTCATCGTCAATACAATCGGGACGTGTTCCAATTACCAGTCCTACAATACCGGGTACCGCAAGCGCCTCATCGTACATGGCCTTTAATTTCTCCAGTGGGGCATAGGTGTTGGAATAAGCCTGAAAATAAGCCAGAAACTTATCGGCCCGCCGGTAGCGGTTTGCATGAAATTCAACCCCTTCATCTATCTGCTTTGTAATGCCTTTATATGGCTGACAATAGGAAGGATTGAATGAATCATTATTACAATAAGTACACCCTCCCCTACCTTTCGTTCCATCGCGGTTTGGACAGGTAAACCCGGCATCGATGGTTACTTTTTGTACCCTTTCGCCAAAATTTTTACGGAAATACTCAGTATAGCTGTTGAAGCGACGATGATGGCCCCAGGGATATGAATTTTGTTGAGATATAGTCATTTAAAATTGTTATTCTTTATGTAATATTATATTTTGCCGGGATTAGCCTTGTTCCCCTACCCGTCATTCCGGCGAAGGCCGGAATCCTTATAGGCTTCGTAGTTAAGGGATTCCGGCCTTCGCCGGAATGACAGGTAATTAAGAAACGCGTGCTCGTATTGACAATAATTCTAAAACATCGATAATTGCTCAGGTTTCGTCCCTACAGGTACAAATTGATTATGCAGGACATACCATACCCAGCCTGTAGTGTTTGCATATCCCATATTTCGTATAAAACGCATGTACATGGATACTTGTTTGATGTGCGAGGGCGATTCTTCCTCACCAAATTTGTAATCGAGCACTATCGCTTGTTTCCCATTTATCATTACCCTGTCTGGCCGGTACATCTGACCTCCGGGAAGGAGAATAGATGCTTCCATCTTTACATTCCACTTTGCAGAGAACCACTCCTTCGCCTGATGCTGATTCAGGGCATTTAACAGGGTCGACTTGATGGTTTCCCTGTCGGAGCCAACCAATTTGCCTTCCAAGGTTAAACGGGTTATTGCAGCATCTATATCATCAGCGGTTTTGATGTATTGCAACAACTCGTGCATCAGTTTACCGCGGTTCAGGCGCGATTCAACAAAGCCTTCGCCATCTCCCAGATACTCGTAAGAAGGTATAACCTGTCGCGATACTTCCGAGACATCGCGCACGGTATAATCGATATCATTCAATTGAATACCTTCCCTTACTTCCTTTGGACGTTGAACGGGTTTCAATGAGCCGAATTCAAACACTTTTGACTCTTCGTTGTAATAATCCGGTAATGTAATAGCGGGATAAAGCGCCTTTTGAACATCAAAGCGCTGCGTAGCCAAAGAATTCCTGATGAGCGAAGCAATATCATTCTTCAAGCCCTCTTCCTCAAAGTCAGGCGAAAAGACAATTAATGCATCGATAGCCCTCGTAAAGGCTACATACAACAGATTGAGGTTGTCGACATACAGCAGGCCCTTTTCATGCAGATAATCGTCTTTAAAAAAGGTACTTGTAAGGCTTTGTGACATGTTTACCGGCAATAAATCCAGTTCATCGAATAGCGGATTATTGGGCTTACACCAAAGTATCTGTTGCGAACGGCCCGATTTCATGATCTCCCAGTTGCCAAATGGCATAAGGACCACAGGAAACTCCAGTCCTTTGGAGGTATGCAAAGTCATTAACCGCATAGCATCCTGATCCGAAGGCATGGTTATTACCTTGTTCTGTGATTGTTCTTCCCACCAGCTAAGAAACGAATGGATATCAACCGGTTCGCGCTTTACATAATCATGAAGGAGATCCTGAAAGGCTTGTAGAAAAGGTATTTCTGTCTTCAGCTCATTTAAACTGAATTGCCGAACAATCTCATCCGTCAATTCATATACTGAGCGGTTTCTGAGTGATGGATTATCAAGAAAGTCCGCCAATTCGGGATTAATATAAAAATTATCCTTCCCCGGCTTGAATATATCTTCAATGGGCGTGGTCGAATTCAGAATATACAGGTTGTACTGATACACCAAAAAAGCAGTGTTTTCGGCATCCAACGGGTCAATTATATATCTGAAACAAGCTACAAGCCACTTTACAATTTCAGCATTCTTAAGAAGCAATGAATCTCCCGAAAGGATATCGTAGCGGTATCGGCCATCCGATTTTTTATGGTATTCAAGGAAATAATCGGCAATCAAGCGTGCGTCTTTCTTATCGCGTACAAGGATGGCAATATCGGAAAGGTTATACCCATTGTCCTGCATGCGTTCCACTACTGCCGGCAATTTCTCAAGAACTACTTCCTTCCACTCATTGCTTTTCCGGTTCTCTATCTCAACAAACTCGAAACGAACCCAGCCATCTTCGTTCTTCCGTGCATCGGGTACCAACTGGGCAAAGTCGGCATAAGCATTCGAAAGAACACGGGTAAACTCATCCACGCCGTTTCCTTCGGTATCATTTTCGGCATTGGACACAGCCACCATTTCGAGTGCATTCCTGAAAAAGCTATTGTTGAAGCTCACAATATTGGAGCAACTGCGCCAGTTATATTTCAACGATTTCACCTCTGTGGGATGCGGAGCCACATCGTCGAATATTTTTTCGGACAGAATGGTCCAATCGCTGTTGCGCCAGCGGTATATGGATTGCTTTACATCGCCAACCACCCAGTTCTGGCTACCTTCGGCGAGGCTATTAATCACCAATGGCTTAAAGTTCTTCCATTGCAGCATGGAGGTATCCTGAAACTCATCAATCATGAAGTGGTTGATATATGAGCCCGTCCGTTCATAAACAAACGGAGCATCGGAGCCACGAATGAGTTTATTCAGCAATTCCGCCGTATCAGATATAAGGAAGAGGTTTCGCTCTGTAACGTATTGTCGTATCTGGGCCTGCAAATCGCCAATCATTGCAAGTACATAAAAATGCTTCTGTACAGCCGAAATACTTTTCAAACGAATGTAATCGCATTCGAACAATTGTACCAGTTGAACCAAAAGCTTGTTCAATCCTGCACTGTATGCATTTTCAATTTCCGACTGCTTATCGGACTTACGGGTACACCATGCCTCAGGGTTATCTACGTGATTGCGTATGGTGTCCGAAAGTTTCCAATCTTCAAAATCGGCTTTTTTAAAGGTGCTCTCGAAAAAATGACCTATACTACGGCTACTTCCCTTGAAATCGGTAGTTTGAAGATTGTACGTTTGAATAATCATGAGCGCTTCAGCAGCTATGGAGCGAATTTTTTCTTCTATTTCCTTGTATTCAGCACTTAACTTTCGGTTAAACTTGTCCATAAATGCCTTATCCGAAATTTTTTCGAATATCTGCTCGGCAAATTCTTTGTAATTTTCTTTAAACAGCTCATTTCCCAAGGTTTCTATGTCCCTGTTGATATCCCAGCTCTGGCCATCTAGAATCTTTTCCTCGGCAAACCGGATGAGCCACTGCCTGAGCTCGGGACGTTTATCGAGTTGAAAAATGAGTTCATCTACCGAAGCCGATAGAATTTTACGCTGGTCCAATTCCACCTCAAATCCCTGGAAAAAGCCGATCTCCCTGGCAAATGTGCGAATAACACGCTGAAAAAAGCTGTCGATGGTACTAATCGTAAAATGAGAATAATCGTGCAGTATACGATACAAGATGTAAGAAGCCTTTTGCTTCACCTGATCGTTGGAAATACCCAAATCGCTTACATAACCTGAGGATGCCCCTGTGCTTAATTTAAACAATTCAGCTATGATGCGGCTCTTCATCTCGGCTGTTGCTTTATTGGTAAAGGTTACACCCAGTATATGCCTGTAATTATCTGCATTCTCGAAGAGTAAACGGATGTACTCCCCGGTAATGGTATAAGTTTTACCAGATCCTGCCGAAGCCTTATAAATAGTAAGCGATGCCACGTTTTACGTTTTGTGGATAAAGGTAAGAAAAGATATTCAGAACACGACGGATGAATTATCAACAGTAAAAGCCTATGAGAAATTGCATTAGGCATTTACATGATAATTGATTATTTTCGAACGGTGAAAAAATTACTACTTACCTGAAAATGAAAATTACCAACTTATTCATCATATTAAGCGCTATTATGACCCTTAATAGCTGTTCAACCGAACGTAAATTAACCTTTCAGAAGAACCGCCCCCTGGCTTTGGTTCCCCTTCCCTTATCGGTGAAGTACAATGACGGGAATTTTATCCTTACCAAATCGACCAAAATAATTGCACTTAGTCAAGGCAAAGAGACCCGGGACATAGCAGAATATCTGTCACAGCAATTAAAGACGCTTTGCGGGTTCGATCTGGATGTGATCACTTCAAACGAGATAAAAAGCAACGCCATTGTTGTTAAGATAAGCAATAAATCGGGTACACCCGAGGCTTACACGCTGAGTGCTACCATGAAAAATGTGGTAATCGACGGAGCAGGCGGTTCCGGACTGTTTTATGGCGTACAAACCTTCCTGCAAATGGCTTATCCACAATATAGCGATAAAAGCACCATTACCATACCGTGTACTGAAATCGCAGACAAACCTGAATTCGAGTGGCGTGGCATGCACCTGGATGTCTGTCGGCACTTCTTCCCTGTAGAGTTTGTAAAGAAAATGATTGATATGCTTGCCATGCAGAAAATGAATACTTTCCATTGGCACTTAACAGACGACCAGGGATGGCGAGTCGAAATCAAGCAATATCCGAAACTAACGTCTATAGGAGCCTGGCGCGATGAAACGCTCGTGGGTCATCTGGATCGTAAGCCTGAAAAGTACGACGGCATTCGCTATGGCGGCTTCTATACACAGGATCAAATACGTGAAGTGGTGAAATATGCCCAAAGCCGCTACATTACCATTGTTCCTGAGATTGAAATGCCAGGCCACGCGGTAGCTGCGTTAAGTGCCTACCCCGAATATTCCTGCACCGGCGGGCCTTTTAAAGTTTACCCCAAATGGGGAATTACCGAAGATGCTTACTGTGCAGGCAAAGAAGGAACGTTTGAATTTTTGGAGAATGTCCTGAGCGAAGTAGCAGACTTGTTTCCCGGTAAGTACATTCACGTAGGGGGCGACGAATGCCTTAAAAACCGATGGAAAGAATGCCCCGATTGCCAAAAAAGGATGAAGGACGAAAACCTTGCCAATGAAACCGAGCTGCAAAGCTACTTCATAAAACGAATGGAGATATTCCTTAACTCAAAAGGCAAGAAAATGATAGGCTGGGACGAAATACTGGAAGGTGAACTGCCAGCTCGCGCTACAGTTATGTCGTGGCGAGGTTACCAAGGAGGCATTGAAGCTGCCCGTTCCGGCCACAATGTAGTGATGACTCCAACCAGCCACTGTTACTTCGACTTCTACCAATCGCAGGACCGAAGCAAAGAACCTCTTTCCATTGGCAACTTCTTACCGTTGGATCGTGTATATGCCTTTAATCCTGTACCAGCTGATTTGTCCGATAATGAAGCCACCCACATCCTGGGAGCCCAGGCAAACGTTTGGACAGAATACATGGCTACCGATAAACAGGTAGAATACATGGTATTCCCACGCATATGCGCCATGGCAGAAGTGGTATGGACACCGCGCAACCAGCAAAAATTCTCCGACTTCGTTACCCGGTTGGAAAAGCACGTGAAAAGACTGGAAAAATATGGGGTGAATTACAGGGCGTTGAAGAATTAATCCTTCAACGATTTGGAAATCCGCACAAAATCATTCTTCAACATCTCCTTGTTTTCAGCGATGGTCCAGCACAAAATTTTGTAGAAATGGTTGGGAGTTTCTACACTCGTAATTAACATGTAAAAATCAGTGCTATCATTTGTCCATGTAAGTTCTACCTGAGCGTGCTTGTTTTTATTGGCTTCGAACTCAGCCACAGAGCTTTCCTTCCTGTTGGTAGCACCTTTATGAAAATCCTTCAAGAAATACATAAGAAAGTCTTTTGCAGAAACAAATTTCATACCCAGACTTTCCAGTTCATCTTTATTATCTTCTATCGCAATAACATAGGCTTCTTTCGAAACATTCTGATATTGTAAAGAAGCCGCATCGTTTAAACTGAATGTTTTGGTAAGATAATCAGGGATATCCATCGTAAACAATTTCCACCCTGCTTACTTTCAAACTTTTGGGCAAAAATGCTTGTTGAAATCACAAGAATCAATAGAATTGACGGGACTTACATAATATATAATTTTAGATAAGGGAATTATTGTTCATGCTTTTTTATCTTTTCTTCGAGTTCTCTTAGTTCCAGCAAATCATTGTCATCAGCTTCCTGTGCTTCATACTCTTTACGGCGTTTATCAAAGGTAACATAAATCTCGCGTACCTTTTCTTCCATTTGCTGGTTACTTATCGATCCAACGTTTCGAAGAATGTTTTTATCCTGAAATTCAAGCATTCTGTCTACATTCTCATGCCAGAATTTTATGGTAATGTCCATTCGATTTTTTGCTCGCAGCTCAGCACTTTCCAGAAAGAGAACTACTAAACGGTTCAGTGTATCTATTTCCTCGTTTGAAAGGTAATTTTTAGCAATAAATATGTCTTGTTTGCGAACAATGCTACCTTTCCATGAAGTGAGCGCCATGTTAGGTTTGCTTGCATCGGCACGCGAAACAATAATCTCGGCTGCCGTTTGCCCGGTAACGGCAAACAGAAGCTTGTTCTGGGTTTCCGCAAAAAACATCTGTGTGGCTTTGTCGGTAGGGTCGTAATCGGTACTGAGGGCAAATAAATCGCGTATCTTTTGATAAAAACGCTTTTCCGATGCACGTATGTCGCGGATGCGCTCCAATAATTCATCGAAATAATCGGGTCGTCCATCGGGGTTTTTAAGGCGCTCCTCGTCCATTACAAACCCTTTAACCATGTATTCCTTTAAGTTGCGATTTGCCCAGATACGGAACTGTGTGCCGCGTTTGCTTCGCACTCGAAAGCCAATGGCCAGAATCATGTCGAGACTATAAAAAGTAACATTGTAATCCTTTCCATCAGATGCAGTTGTTAAGTATTCCTTAATAACTGAATTTTGAGACAATTCACCTTCTTTCAATATGTTAGATATATGCATACTGATATTTGGCACCGAGGTGTCAAAAAGTTCGGCCAATTGGTTTTGATTCATCCATACGCTGCCATCCTTGGCATAAAGCGATACAGATGCTTTTCCATCAGTCGTATTGTATATAATGATGTTTTTTTCTTCACTCATCATGCAATAGGTGTGAGTTGGCTATCGTTTAACTAATCCATATCATCCGCAGCATTATCATTTTCTCCCAGCATCAGCGAAGATTCCGCAGAAGGCAACTCCTGCACCTGTTTTAATTTACTTTGGATCTTACGAGTGCGAGTACCCACCAGTTCATCAATATCTTCGCCGGCTTTCATGATCTTTTCCTGTGCCTTCTTCAACACATCGCCGAAGCGACCAAACTCGGTTTTTACAGCACCCAGTATTTTCCATACTTCGCTTGACCGTTTTTCGATGGCCAGCGTACGGAAACCCATTTGCAGGCTGTTAAGAATAGCAGCTAACGTGGTGGGGCCTGTAATCACAATCTTATAATCACGCTGCAAAGTTTCCACAAGGTTTGTACGACGGATAACCTCTGCATATAGTCCTTCAACAGGCAAAAACATGATTCCAAAATCGGTAGTATAAGGCGGGTCAATGTATTTATCTCGTATATCCTTCGCAAACTTTTTAATGGAGTTCTCCAGCAGTTTTGCACTTGATGTTACCTGGCTAGCATCGCCATTTTCGTAAGCTTCTATTAGAGCGTGATAGTCTTCTAACGGGAATTTGGAGTCGATGGGTAGCCAAACCACTTGTCCGAAGTCGTCTTTGCCTGGAAGCTTAACTGCAAACTCAACATTTTCGCGTGTTTCTTTCTTTGTGGCCACATTAGTAGCATATTGCTCGGGGCTTAGGATTTGCTCGAGAATATTGCCGAGTTGAATTTCGCCTAATATACCGCGGGTTTTAACATTCGAAAGCACTTTCTTTAAGTCACCAACGCCGGTTGCAAGGGTTTGCATTTCCCCAAGGCCTTTGTGCACTTGCTCCAAGCGTTCGCTAACCTGCTTGAACGACTCGGTAAGCCGCTTTTCTAAGGTATCCTGAAGTTTCTCGTCAACCGTAGCACGCATTTCGTCGAGTTTCTTGGAGTTCTCGTCCTGCAATAATTTCAAGCGATTTTCCATAGTTTCGCGGATTTTTTCGAGCTGCTGCAACATCTGATCCAGCTTTTGGCGTTGCAAATCGTTGAAATCACGTACGTTCAGCGAGAACTTATCTTCGAATGACTTTAATGAATTTTTTAATTCTTCGCGATTGCTCTTGTCACTTAGCGCCTGCTGCTCCTGAAAGTTTTTCAATTGCGCTGCGAAGCCTTCCAATTGCTCTTTCTGAAGCTTACCAATCTCTGTCATTGTTTTGGTAATAACTTCAGAAAAATTGGTAATGGTCTTCTGTGTTTCTTCGCGACTTTCGCGCATGTTACGCTGACTTTCCTCGCGGCTGCGGGCAAATTCATCGCGCAATGAGCCCTCAATTCTATTTAACAGGCTCGTTTGCTGATCGAAATATATAGAAAAGTTGGTATCTTCTTTCTTCCCTGAAAGACGTATTAATAAAATTACGGTTACAACTAACAATAAGAAGGTGAGAATGATGAATATTGTTGTAATTTCCATGTTTACATATACTTTAAGTAAGGTGGAAAATTACAACAAATTTGGCGAAAACGTAATTTTTTGGGTAAAGAGTTATAAACAGTGAAGAAGTTTGGAATACTTCGAGTTTGGAGTGCCTGGAGTTAAATACAACTCTAAGTACTCCAAACTTTAAGCATTTTAGGCACTCCGTACACCTTAAATCCCTGAATCCTTCAGTATTACGTCGTGAGCACCACCTTCAACAATACTGGTAGCAGACACAAGCGTAATCTTAGCATATTGTTTCAGTTCAGGAATAGAGGTAGCACCGCAACTGCACATGGTAGACTTGATTTTATCAAGTGTTATTTTTAGGTTGTCCTGCAATTTGCCGGCATAAGGCACATAGCTATCAACCCCTTCTTCGAACTTGAGACTATCAGAGTCGCCCATATCATAGCGTTCCCAGTTACGTGCACGATTAGAGCCTTCGCCCCAGTATTCCTTTACGTAATTGTTACCAATCTTGAGTTTTTTAGTAGGACTTTCATCGAAACGGGCAAAATAACGGCCCATCATAAGGAAGTCAGCACCCATTGCCAATGCCAGCACCATGTGGTAATCCTGAACAATGCCGCCATCGCTGCAAATGGGTATATAGATGCCAGTCTTTTCGAGATATTCGTCGCGGGCTCTAACCACATCAATAATGGCTGTTGCCTGCCCCCTACCAATACCTTTTTGCTCGCGGGTGATACAAATAGAACCGCCGCCAATACCTACTTTTACAAAGTCGGCACCTGCTTCAACAAGGTAAAGAAAGCCATCGCGATCGATAACATTTCCCCCTCCTACGCGAACTGCAGGATAGGCTTTTTTAATTTCCTGAATGGCCTCTGCCTGCCATTCAGAGAAGCCGTCGGAAGAGTCGATACATAAAACATCAGCACCGGCTTCAATCAGCTTGGGTACACGCTCGCGATAATCGCGCGAGTTAATACCTGCGCCAACCAGCAATTTCTTACTGGCATCGGATACCTCGTAAGGATTGTCTTTATGATCATCATAGTCCTTGCGGAACACGAAATATCTGAGGTTTTCCTGGTCGTCGATTATAGGAAGTGTATTCAGTTTATGGTCCCAAATAATATCGTTAGCTTCCGTGAGCGAAATGCCAAGCTTTCCAACAATAAGTTTGGAAAACGGTGTCATAAATTCCTTCACCTTCTTGCTCAGTTCGTCTTTGCCAGTCCGGTAGTCTCGGCTGGTAACCATGCCCAGGAGTTTGCCGTTTGCTTTACCATTGTCGGTTATACCTATGGTGGAATGACCTGTTCTGTTTTTCAACCTAATAACGTCCTCCAATGTATGGTCGGGCGTAAGGTTTGAATCACTTTCAACAAAGCCAGCCTTAAACTTCTTCACTTTGCGAACCATCTCAGCCTGCGATTCGATGGTTTGTGATCCAAAGATAAACGATAAACCACCGTGACGCGCTAGGGCTATAGCCATATTATGATCGGAAACTGACTGCATAATGGCTGAAACAAAAGGTATATTCAGTTCAAGAGCAGGTTTGTCGCCTTTTTTAAACTTTACAATAGGAGTTTTCAGCGATACATTATCGGATATACACTGCTTGGTTGTTAATCCCGGGATCAACAAATATTCACTAAAAGTTCTGGATACTTCATCGATATAACGAGCCATACTACAATCCTTTAAATTTTAAAATATATCTGTTTTTCCCGCGCAAAATTAAACTTTTCGGCGATAAAACTCAACCCTTTTTGTTTCAATACTAAAAAAAGTTAAGATTACAATAAGCCTCTTCTCTTCAAGAGCGGAGTAATTTGTGGCTCAGCACCCCTGAAGCGTTTGTACAGAACCATTGGATCCTCCGAACCGCCCTTTTCGAGGATATTCTCACGAAAAGCCTTAGCCATAGATGGATCGAATATACCTTTTTGTTTGAAGGCATCGAAAGCATCGGCATCCAGTATTTCAGCCCATACATAACTATAGTAGCCAGCAGAATAACCGCCAGCAAATATATGATTGAAATATGTGCTGCGGTAGCGCGAAATAATTTGGGGCATCAGGTTGATCTTATCCAGTGCGCTTTTTTCGAAAGTAACAACATCAAAAGCCGATGTATCCTGTCGTGTATGAAAAGCCATATCGAGATAGGAAGCTGCAAGATACTCTATGGTAGCAAAACCCTGGTTGAAGTATTGACTCTTCTCCATTTTTTCTACTAAAGAAGCAGGAATAATTTCTCCTGTCTTGTAATGCTTAGCATATAATGCAAGCACTTCAGGATCTACCGCCCAGTTTTCCATTATCTGAGAAGGAAGTTCCACGAAATCCCTTGGAACAGAAGTACCTGAAACTGATTTATACGTGCAGATACTTAGCATTCCGTGCAATGCATGGCCAAACTCATGAAAGAAAGTTTCCACTTCGTCGAGTGTAAGCAGCGAAGGCTTATCTGCTGTGGGTTTGGTGAAATTACATACCAGGGAAATTACAGGACTAATGTTTTGTCCATCCTTCTTGTATTGCTCGCGGTAGTTGGTCATCCAAGCCCCTCCCCGTTTGCTTTCGCGTGGAAAGAAATCGAGATAAAGCACCGCGAGGTGCGAACCATCTGTATTTTTTACTTCGTAGGCCACTACATCAGGATGATATTTGGAGATATCTTTAATTTCGGCGAATTGCAAACCATACAATTTATTGGCAACCTGAAATATACCTTCGCGAACGTTTTCGAGTTTAAAATAGGGTTTCAACTGTTCTTCATCCAAATCATATTTTTCCTTGCGCACTTTTTCTGCATAATAGCGCCAGTCCCATGCTTCGAGTTTAAAGCTTTTGCCTTCTTTATCGATGAAGGTTTGCAGATCGGCCATCTCAGCTTTAGCTCTCTTTAAGGCAGGTTCCCAAAGCTGATTTAATAAGTTATAAACATTCTGGGGGTTTTTAGCCATATTTCGATCGAGAACAAGCGAAGCATGATCGGTATAGCCCAATAGCTTTGCCCGTTGCAAACGAAGACTGACGATCTGATTGATGAGCGCTTTATTATCCTTGTCGTTACCATTATTTCCTCGCATCATATACGCCCTGAACATCTTCTCGCGTAAATCGCGCCTGGACGAATACTGCAAAAACGGCATTACGCTTGGGTTATTTAATGTAAATACCCATTTCCCCTGCTTCCCATCTTTTTCGGCTTGTTCTGCAGCAGCATCTATAAGACTTTGAGGAAGACCTTCAAGGTCATTCTTATTTTCGACGGTTAATTTGAACGCGTTGGTTTCGGCAAGCAGGTTTTGACCGAACTTTATGGTAAGTACAGATAGTTCACTGTTCAATTTACCAAGCTTTTCCTTGTTTACAGAGTCGAGATCTGCACCACCGCTGATAAAATCTTTATAGGTTTCGGTCAGAACCCTGTCCTGCTCGGGTGTAAGCTTCAGTGAACTTCTTTTATCGTAAACAGTTTTTAAACGACTGAATAACTTTGCGTTGAACAATATTTCGTCCTCGTGGGCCGATAACATAGGCGAAACCTCCTGTGCTATCTGTTGAAGCGAATCGTTGGTATTGGCCGAATTGAGATTATAAAATACTGAGGATATATTATCCAGAAGAATTCCGCTTAAATCGAGCGCAGCAACTGTATTTTCGAAAGTAGGTGCTTCTGTATTATTTACTATTGCTGCTATTTCGTCGTTATGCCGCTTGATAGCCGCTTCAAAAGCAGGTTTAAAATGCTTATTCAGAATTTTATCAAAGGGCGGAACCTCAAAAGGCGTGTTATAACTGCAAAGCAATGGATTATCCGAATTGCAGGGCTCATTTTTGTTACAGGAAACAAGTGTCATAAGTAAAATGATAAATGAAATGAGTGTTAGTTTCTTCATATGTTGATAGTTTGATTCTATGGAATGTGAAAAATTAGCCATAAAATTAAAAAAACACCATTCAAAAAACTATAACAACCGTCATACACACATTACATTCTAAAACAAATATATATTTTGTTTTATCTGTATCGCAAAATATCAGGGTAATGACTTTCTATTTCAAAATGCGGAATGTAATATTAATTCGTACACCAATTCGCTTGTTCGTTTTTGGCCCCTGATGCTCCCAGCAACGTTGTATTGCCCCCCGCATAATTAAAAGACTTCCCTGTGTAAGCTCTACCGATCGGGTAATGCTTTTATCTTTATAATTCCGCAATTGAAAAGTTCGTGCAGCCCCCAAGCTTACTGATGCAATAACGGGATCTGTTCCCCAGTTCTTTTCGTTATCTCTGTGCCAACTCACACTATCCCGGCCATCTCTGTAAAGACTAAATAATGCATTCGTAAAGGTCACTCCTGCTAAGGCTTCTGTTTGTTGTTTTAGCGCTAACATCTTGTCCGTCCATGGTTGCGGCTTAATAATCGTTTCCGAATAGCGAAGGTCCTTATAAGGATCGCCACAAAATGCCGTGAGCCGTGGCTGCAGCATTTCCTTATTATAAAGGATAATTTTTTCTTGTTTCCATTGGAATTCATGGAGTATATGATCGAAATACATTTCGCTCTCCTGCAACGACAAGAAATCGGGATAAAACAAGGCTTCGCCATCAAAAGGCAGAAGATTCACTCCACTTGCAAGCTCAAACAAAGATTGCTGCATTTTCAATACGTTTGTGATATAACAACTTATTAAACGAAGAGTTGACAATAAGTATAGCAATACATTATTTCTCTTTGCAACTTTTATCAATAGAAATGCGTAAATAGAGGTGATCGATGATAGTAATTTGAAGCTTTTTACAAAATATTACGTTGAATTCGCCGTTCTACAAACGGTTCTTATAAAAATCAAAAGAATTTATGCTTATTTCACAGCCTGGGTTTAAAATTGCCAACTTTACAAGGGTTGCATCTATTTTTTTACTTATTATCGTTATAAATACACTCATTTTTGGAAAACACAACGATTTAAGCTTCAGTTTAGCCGAAAAGAGATCGGTACCGGAGTATAAATTGAATGAAAATGTGGGTTCATCATTGATTACCCGAGCACGTTATAATAAGAAAGCTTATATAAGTGAAAATGAAAATACAGATATTAACCTGACTACGCGTTTCGAATCAGTTGATATCTCGTTAATAAGAAAATACGCGCCCATACTGCATTTTCACCCGAATGAAGGCAAACAATGTTGCTTCCCGTCGAGTGCCGAAATGGCCTATAACAGAGCAAAACTTGGGAAAACAGGTAAACATAAGGTACCTAAGTCACTCGAATCGGAAACTCCATGCTATTACGAAGCCTTGTATACTAAAATTGGATTCAGAATTAAGTACTGGTTCTGGTATAATTATAACGACTATCCTACAGGTCCGGACCTCTGGGGCAACCATCCCGGCGATTGGGAATACCTGGAAATTTATTTTGAAAACAACCAACCCTACCAATACCATTTTTCCAATCATAAAGGCGCAAGAATAAAGTATATGAACGAAATATCGACAGTTAACAGCCAGGTGAAGGTATGGGTAGGAAGCGGTTCGCATGCCAATTACGAATCGCCAGATCCTGCTAACATAAACTCCATTCTGGGCTTTACTGACAAGGTTTCTGGTGGTGGCGCAATCTGGAATACTGCCATTAACCTGGTAGATGTTAGGAATACCAATTTCTGCAACGACCATTTTGTGGGCGATTGGGGCGACGGTAAAAAGATATACGGCCCAATAAGCAGGTTAAGTAGATAAGCTGGCTTTGAACCTAAAGCCGCCAGGGTTAACCAAAAGTTAAGCCCTGTTTTAGGAATCCGCCCCAAGAAATTGCTGGTAACAAATTAATAGATGTAAACATACAAAAGTAAAAGCCGGAATCCATTTAGCTTCGTAGTTAATGGATTCCGGCCCAAAATAACAATGTAATATGCAATCTCTTTATTTCTTCGGCATCTTATAACCTCTTTCTTTCGCCATTTTCTCAAGACGAGCCTGGAAGCCGGACTTTTTAACCGGTTTGGCTTTATTGGCATGAATCTGGGCCAGCAGCTTTTTCTCGTTGATCATACGTCTGAAAATCTCATTCTGCCCAATGGTGATCACGTTTGCAAGGAAATAATAGTATGTTAAACCAGCAGAGAAACTGTTCAGGATAAACAAGAACATCACGGGCATAATATACATCATGGTTTTCATCCCGGGCATGGCTGAGTAGTCGGTTGACGACTGGGTCATCTTCATACTAAGAATCGTAGTAATCGTCATCAGTATGGTAAACAAGCTTACGTGATCGCCATAGAACGGTATAGTGAATGGCAGATTGAGTATAGAATCGTATGTAGAAAGGTCTTCAGCCCATAGGAAGCTTTGGTGGCGCAATTCTATTGATGTTGGAAATAACCGGAACATGGCAATAAGAATAGGGAATTGGAGCAACATAGGTAAACATCCACCCAACGGGCTAACACCGGCCTTTTTGTAAAGTGCCATCGTAGCTTGCTGGCGTTCCATTGCTTTCTCCTTCGGTATCTTTTGGTTTATCTCATCAATCTGGGGTTTGAGCAACCGCATTTTAGCCTGAGAAAGATAGGACTTGAATGTTAATGGGAATAATGCAAATTTGATAATCAAGGTAAGCAGCAAGATGATAAGTCCATAGTTACTTATGAAGCTATTCAACCAATTAAATACCAGTAAAATAACATTCTTATTGATAAATTTAACGATATTCTTGCCGATGAAAACAAGGTTTTCGAGGCCCATATCGTACTTCTTCAGCAGATTGTATTTGTTCGGACCAAAATAGAAATGCAGAGGAAGTGAATAATCACCTTTGTTTTGGTAATTAATTCCCAGTGTTGTTGCATAGTTTTTAAGGTATTTCTGCTCGGTTTCAGGGTATTTTACCGAATGTATACTTCCATTGTCAAAACCATTGTCGGCAATAAGAACCGATGAAAAGAACTGTTGCTTAAAAGCTACCCATTTGAGTTTGGTAGGTACATCCTTGTCTTCTGTGGCTTTAGCAGCACTAAATGATTCATCCTCATTGTCAAAATGCATATATTGGATGAAGGTATTGTTATTCTCATTTTTTATTCCCTTTTCCTGGCGAAGCATATCCATTTTCCAGTTCAACTCAGGAGCGCGGTTTGCATCAATAACCTTATCCATGTTCTTGAAGTTCACTGCAAGCTGAACCATGTAATTGTCCGGAGCTATCGTATAAACGTATTCGATATACGAATCGGTTCCTGCGTTCAAGCGAAATGAAACGGTTTCGTTCTTCCCCTGTACCAGAATATGATCCTTATTGACCTGTGGCGTAAACACCAGGTCGTTAGTATAAATATCGCGGTTTTGAGCAAAGAATGAGAATCCAAACACAGTGGTATCGCCATTAAACAAAACTACAGATGTAGAATCGTAACGATTGAACTTCTTTAACTCAACCGAATAAGGACGACCACCTTTGGTGCTGAATTTTATCTTAAAAACTTCGTTTTCTACAGTAATAAAGCGGTTCGTATCCTTAGCAGCAGCAGCAAATACACCGTATCTGCCTTCAACCAATTGCTGTTTGGCAGAATCACTAATGGCAGCGGAACTTTGAACACTGGCTGCAACCTTTGTTGTATCAAGCTGCTGCTGTTTCTTTGCATCCTCCAATCGAACCAGTTCTATGGAATCGGCTATGCGGCGCTTTCTCTCCAATTCTTCTTTCGAAGGCTGATTAATGATGCCAAAAGTTATAACAACCCCTACGATTAATAATAGACCAATAATTGTATTTCTATCCATCTGAATATTTTATGGTGTGATTTAATAATTTATAAACCGGCACAAAGCTATAAAAAAAACAATATCTCACGATATTCTACAATCCAGCTTTATGGTCGATCACGGCTTTTACAAAGCTAACAAATAATGGATGCGGATTAATTACAGTACTGCTGTACTCCGGATGAAATTGAACACCTACAAACCAACGGTTCGAGGGAATTTCGACAATTTCAACAAGGTTGGTGTCCGGATTAATACCCACTGCCTTCATTCCTGCTTTCTCATAATCGCACAAATACTCGTTATTGAACTCATAACGGTGCCTGTGGCGTTCAGAAATCTGAAGGTCACCATACGCTTTGGCAATTTTTGTATTTTCTTTGAGTACGCATGGATAGGCACCCAGACGCATAGTACCACCTTTCTCGGTAACGCCTTTTTGTTGTTCCATCAGGTCTATTACAGGATATGGCGTTGAATGGTTCATTTCTGTTGAATGGGCATTGCGTAAGCCAAGTACATTGCGGCCAAATTCGATAACTGCCACCTGCATACCAAGGCATATTCCAAAATACGGAACATTGTTCTCGCGAGCATATTTGGCGGCCAGTATTTTACCTTCGATACCCCGTTCACCAAAGCCCGGAGCAACAATTATACCCTGGAAGTCCTTGAGTTTTTCAATATAATTGGCTTCTTCAATGGTTTCGGAGTGTATACTTACCAGGTTTACCTTGCATTCGTTCTTAGCACCGGCGTGAACAAACGATTCTACAATCGATTTGTAAGCATCGGGCAGTTCAACGTATTTACCCACTAGGGCTATCTTTACATTTTTCTTTGCGTTCTGAAGTATCATAAGGAAT
>DATALJ010000213.1:0-4340 GCA_036261135.1 Bacteroidales bacterium | reverse complement strand
AACAGGTACGGCATATACTTTTCGTACTTGTGGTCACCGATTGAAGGCTTTGCAATGTCATCGCGAACAAATAAAATCAGCGGTTCGAGGAAAGACTGCAATCCTTTGGGAGCAACATCAGGTTTCCTTTTGTAATTAGCCGCAATGGAAAGAAACAACCAAAGAATCAACGCCAGGCTGATTAACAGCGAGCATACATTCTTGGTTATAGATATATCAATGGGCTTAGAAATCTCTCCATTGGGAAGTTCTTCAACTATCTTTCCTTTATAATCGCCTTCCTCGGCTATTTTAAAATTCTTAAACGTTGCTTCGCCATGATGCAGCCTAGAAGAAATAAAAACATTCCAACCAGAATTTTTACTATAAATAATTACAGGAAGCGGAATAGAATAATGAACATGATTAATCGTAACAATGTGCCAACTATAGGCATCACCTATGTGTTCGAAAATAAAAGTGCCAGGTTCAAACTTTTTAGCCGGCTCTCCTCCTTTATTGTGTTCATTATCTGACGAGAATGAAACACTCGTGGAAATAACTATTCCCAAAACAATTGCTGTGAAATATCGATAAAAGTATCCCATTACAAAATCGAAAAGTATTTATAAAGTTATAAAAACAATCGATTAGATATTCAGGCAAAAAAATTATTTTTTTAAGTATTTAAGGATGGCGTAAATTTCTATAAACGAGAAAACAAGGTAGGAAATTAAAATCATGATCATAACAAACCTGATATTTCCGCCCGACGAAAAAATGTAAATGAGGATCGAAACAAGATAAATCATAAGCTTAACGCCCGAAGATGCGATAAACTTGGAAATAAACATCCGGTCGCCCTTCTTTGCAGTATATATAAGGTAGGAATGAAATCCTATTGTCACCAGCATTATAAATGGGACAATAAACAAAACGGGTAACACAGGATAAAAAATCCATCCTAGTGCTTTAAAAAGAAATACCAAACCGACAATGATAATTCCTGCGGCTACAACCTGAATAGAAAATCTGCGTAATTCGGTATTCATCATTTTTATTTGAAGCGTATAAAGTCCTTTATGGCTATATAAATGGCCAATGCAACGGAAACAATGGCAAGCAGCAATGTTATAACAGGAAATTGTAACTGAAATAAATTATCCAGATATCGCCCTCCCAATATTCCACCCAAGATGATTACCAGCATTTGAAAACCAAGGGTAGAATATTTAGCGTAATCCCCAAGCGGATTCTTAGGCTTCTTCTGGTCTTTCTTCTTCGGAGATTGGTCGCTCATCGCCCATTTTGCAAGTACCGGTGAATCTACATCCTGGTTCAATGGCCAAACGATTGGTAAAAATATCACCAAGAACCTGTGCGGTCGATTTCAACGATAATAATTCGGTAACAGTAATTTTACCTTCCACAACACCATAAATGTCTGAATTTTTGCATTGAATAATGCCTTTTACTCTTCCGGATTCTCCAACAACTAATTTTCCTTTGGTATTAAGATTTCCGGTGAGAACACCATCGAGACGAATGTCACCATTTGAATTTACATCACCTATTAGTTCGGTTCCTACTGTAATAGTATTATGTGAATTAGGTTCATTCTCGATATATTTTGCCATGGCTTTAGGTTTTATAAAATTGATGTAAACAAATATAAAAAATTATCTATTGAATAACGAAAAATTGTATGTTTTATGATTTTCCTGAAACAAAAAAGCCCCGCGAAAGCGAGGCATAAATATTGATCTTCTATATCTTATTACGAATTATAAGCCCATTTCAAATACATCGAACCCCAGGTAAATCCTCCTCCAAAAGCAGCCAGAATTAATTTGTCACCTTTCTTCAAATCTTTCTGCCACTCCCATAAGCACAACGGAATAGTTGCAGCAGTAGTATTACCATATCGTTCAATATTAATCATTACCTTTTCCTTACTCAACCCCATGCGCTTGGCAGTTGCCTCGATAATGCGCATGTTTGCCTGATGCGGAACAAGCCACGAAAGCTCGTCGGGTGTAATGCTGTGTTTCTCCATCATCTCAACTGCTACATCGGCCATCTTGGAAACAGCAATCTTGAATACGGTTTGCCCTTCCTGGTAAAGGTAATGTTCACCTTTATCAACAGTATCGTGAGAAGAAGGTCTTAACGATCCCCCGGCGCGAATATACAAATTATGACGTCCCGAACCATCCACATGGAGAATATGATCCATTACCCCAACCTCTTCTACAGTAGGTTCGAGTAATAAAGCAACGGAAGCATCGCCAAATAATGGGCAGGTGGTACGATCGGAATAATCGGTAATTGACGACATCTTGTCGCCGGCAACCAGCAAAACTTTTTTATAACGTCCTGTTTCAATAAACTGAGATGCTGTTTGCAAAGCAAACAGAAAACCGGAACATGCAGCGCTTAAATCAAAACCCCAGGCATTCTTTATCCCGGCTTTATCAGCAATTACGCATGCTGTAGAAGGGAAAAACATGTCCGGAGTAACTGTTGCACAAACAATCAGTTCGATTTCGTCGGGGCGAATATTTGTTTTCTCAAGCAATCTCTTAACTGCTTCGGCTCCCATGTCGGAAGTGGCAAGCCCCTCACCTTTCAGAATTCTTCTTTCCTTAATACCGATGCGTTGCATAATCCACTCATCGGAAGTATCAACCATACGACTTAATTCGTCGTTGGTTAAACGATACTCGGGCAAGTAAGCTTCTATAGCGGTGATAGCTGCTCTAAGCATGCTCATTTATTTGAAATATTGCTTGATTTTGGAAGGCAAATTAGCACTAATAACATCCTTTGTAAGAAGAACCATGTTCTTAATGGCCACATCGTTCGAAATACCATGGCCGATAATTACATTGGAATTAATCCCCAACACAGGCGTTCCGCCGTAATTTTCGAAATTAAACCGGTCAAAATAAGCGTCCTTCAATTTAAGCTTTCTCGAAATCTTATAAAATGCTTCAGCCTGCTTCAACACAACGTTACCTACAAACCCATCGCAAACCACCACATCAGCTTTATCGTCGAAAATCTCATTTCCTTCAATATTACCAATAAAGTTGAAATCGGTAGTACCATGCATAGCCTGATAGGATGCTTTGGTAAGAAGGTTTCCCTTTTCTTCTTCCTCTCCAATATTCAATAGTGCGACTTTTGGTTTTTCAACGTTGTATACATATTCGGCATACAACGATCCAAGGATCCCATATTGATACAACACATCGTGCTTGCAGTCGGCATTTAATCCAACGTCAAGCAAAATGCTCGATCCTCCGTTCAACTTAGGAATTGGACCGGTTATGGCAGGTCTGATAATTCCTGGTATTGATTTAACCGTATACATAGCGCCAACCATCATGGCTCCTGTACTACCGGCACTTGCAAAACCATCGATCTTACCAGCTTGCAACAACTGAAAACCTATATGAATACTGGATTGTGTTTTCTGCGAAAATGCTTTTGCAGGATGGTCGCCCATCTCGATTATTTCAGTGGAAGGAACTATTTCAAAGCCAGTAGAAGAAACACCTTTATTCTGAAGGTATTCCTCAATTATTTTCTGGTCACCAATAAGAACCAACTGAACATCAGAAGGCAATATCTGACGGGCTAAAATGGCACCTCCCAATGTAGCATCAGGAGCATAATCCCCACCCATCACATCCAAACCTATTCTCATCATACGGTTTGATTTCGGTTATACTGTAAAACTAAGCTGTAACCTGCTTTTCGATAGCAAGTTTACCACGATAATGTCCACATTCGGGGCATACTCTATGATACATTACTGTAGTTCCACAGTTGCTGCATTTTGCCAGTGTAGGCACAACAGCTTTGTCATGAGTTCTTCTTTTGTCTCTCCTCTGTTTCGAATGTTTTCGTTTCGGATTTGGCATATTCTAAACTATTAATTGTTATTCAATAAATTCTTTAAATCGTCCCATCTGGGATCTATTATTTGGTCATCCTCATTATGGACAACATGTTCTTCAAGCTTTTTGAGCATTTCTTTATTGCACAAACTCTTTCCTTTTTTATCATTTGGGTGTACCTTGCGTAAAGGCAGGCTCAAATGAATATACTCATATAAGTACTGTTTCAGATCGAATTCGTGTTCACTAAAAGAAAGTACCAATATCTCGTCGGTCTGTTCTTCATTTTCCTCCCCGAATTTCACAAATAGCTTCGTTTCAAACTCAACAGGCATGGAAAATTCATCCAAGCACCTGTCGCAAGTGACCATTACGTTACCTTTCAATTTGAAAGTGAATTCAAGAAGGCTAACTTTCTTATCAAGCAGTACCTCGGCCACAACATTACCTTTTGTG
>DATALJ010000064.1:0-33421 GCA_036261135.1 Bacteroidales bacterium | reverse complement strand
TGAGGCTATTATCCCAGCTTGTAGGTTTTCTACGCCAAATCCTTTAAGTGATGTAGTTTCGAATTGTTTTGAAAGCCTTTCTGTTGAAGAATCTTCAGAAAAAGCCCAATCATCGAGCAAAGAAATATAGAACTTAGCGCCAAACTGCTCTTTGAAAAGTGTTTGTTTACTGCGTTCGATGAGTACCTCTTTAGGCGAAAAGCTATTTAACAGTTTATCTATATATTCCTGATTACCTTGTGCGGTAAGGAATTCTCCTGTAGAAATGTCGAGAAAGGCAATGCCAATCATCTGTTTCTGAAAGTGTACGCATGCAAGGAAGTTATTTTCCTTCTTTTCGAGCACATTTTCATTCAGGGTTACACCTGGTGTTACGAGTTCTGTTATGCCGCGTTTTACAATGTTTTTGGTAAGCTTGGGATCTTCGAGCTGTTCGCAAATAGCTACCCGCTGACCTGCGCGTACCAGTTTGGGCAGATAAGTTTCGAGTGCATGGTATGGAAACCCGGCTAGCTCAACAAACGATGCTGCGCCATTGGCTCGCCTGGTAAGTGTAATGCCAAGGATTTCGGAAGTTTTTATTGCGTCCGGACCGAACGTCTCATAAAAGTCGCCTACACGGAACAACAAAATGGCATCGGGGTGTTTCCGTTTAATACTATAATATTGTTTCATTAAAGGGGTTTCTACATATTTCCCCGAATCTTCAGAAACCTCGGTCATCTTAGCGTTTTATAATTTTTGTATAGCTTCAAAAATAGTGTATAAAGGGCAGACGAAAAATTTAAATTATTAACTGCTTATTAACAAAAATCGCCACTAAGCAGGAATGCCGTTTCCGCATTGGTAATAAATGAAATGAATTGATATTTAGCGAATTATATGAAAGGATTCTGCCTAATAAAAATAAGACAACGGCACTAATTACAAATCGATGACAACTTTTTACAAATCCAAGACCTGCCCTTCGCACGAAATTCTGTTACTTTACATCGAATAAATTTTTCAGTGCCTTTTAAGATACTCAAGTGGAAATCCCCGTTTAAGAGCAGCAAACGGGGATTTTTTATTTCTACCCGTTTAAAAGTTTAAGTAATAATCTTTCGTAAGGTTCTTGTAATCTTCAGTATACATGCTTTCGGAATCATAAATTGAAAGTACATCTTCAACCAGTTTTTCGCGTGTTCTGTTGAATTCCATTGTAATTCGTGAAGGCTTTTTGGTTGGAAGTGTTTTAATCACTAGCTTTTTATTACAGTACAAATGATGCATGGCAGCTTCAACAATTAAAAGCTGCGCTTCGATATACGGAAGAATAATAACAAAGCGACCTTGTGAACTGAGTAATTTATCTACTCCCCGGAGTATATCGGTTATAGAGAGGGAATCGTTGTGTCGGGCAAAATTTCTCTGTTCGTCAGGTGTTTTTAGCGAATTTTCAAAGTAAGGAGGATTGGTTACAATCAGATCGTAGGTTTTCTGTGCCTTATCCGCATATAATTGCAGTGAGCTATGATGAACAGCTATTTTGCCCTTCCATGGGCTGTGGATTATGTTCTCTGTAGCTTGTATGCAAGCACCTTGATCTATATCAATGGCATCAATGGCTGCGTCGGTTCGCTGTGCCAACATAATTGCAACCAGACCGGTTCCTGTTCCTATATCAAGAATTGCAGAAGCTTTGGAGATGTCGACCCACGATCCCAGCAATACACCATCGGTACCAACTTTCATGGCACATAATTCCTGATGTATGGTGAACTGTTTAAACCGGAAGAACTCGTTCGCCATATGCTTAAAATTTATCGAACGCTCCCATACCAAAGAGTGCAAAATCGTACTTTACCGGATCCAAAGGATCGAAGTATCTCAGTTTAGCAGTAAGTTCCTCAACCGCTCGCCAATCGTTCTGTTTACGGCTAAGCAATCCTAGTTTTCGGGCAACATTCCCGGAATGGATATCCAAAGGAATATATAAGGCGGAAGGAGGGAGGTCCCATAATCCAAAGTCGACACCATGATTATCTTTTCTTACCATCCAGCGGAGGAACATATTCAAACGCTTTGCGGATGCGCCTGTTGAAACATCAGCAACATGCTTCCGTGTGCGGGAAAGATGGGGCAATTCAAAAAAAACATTTCTGAAATGGACAAGTGCTTCAAACATACTTTCGTTTTCTTCAAATCCTTTTTCAAAAACAGCTTGCAAGCCTTGATGGTTCTGGTATATGTTTTTCAGCGCATGCATAAAATACAAACAGTCGTCGCCATTGAAAGTACGGTGGACAAATTGCATGAAGACCGCGTAATCTTTCTCCTGTGCATTTATCAGAAAATCGTAAGGCGCATTATCCATCCATTGCATGAGCTTAATGCTATTATTTATGATGGATTTACGAACGCCCCAGGCAATGGTGGCTGCAAAAAAGCCCGCTATTTCAATGTCTTCCTTACGTGTAAATAAATGAGGAATCTGTATCGGATCAGTTGCAATAAAATCAGGATGGTTGAACTGAAGGTACTTTTGATCAAGTAATGCTTTGACGTCTTTTACTGTTTTACTCACCAATAAATATGCATAATTTAGTTATCATCCATATGTCCATCGTGCATTTTGAGCAGCATATCGCTCATTTCTGCCAAATGCAAATCGTGGGTAACAATCACAAAAGTTTTGTTGAACTTATCCCTGAGCGAGAAAAATAATTTGTGTAGTTCTTCTTTGTTTTGTGTATCCAGGTTTCCGGAAGGTTCGTCAGCAAAAATAACCAGAGGATCATTAATTAGCGCACGGGCTACGGCAACCCTTTGCTGCTCGCCACCAGAGAGTTCGTTGGGCTTGTGCGAGAGTCTATGTCCGAGGTTCAGAAAATGGAGTAATTCCTCGGCTCGTTTCTCCGCTTCTTTTTTAGGCGTTTTTGCGATTAAAGCCGGAATACAAACGTTTTCAAGCGCAGTAAATTCGGGTAGCAGATGATGGAATTGGAATACAAAACCAATGTATTTGTTTCTGAATTTTGCCAATTCGCGTTCGCGTAACGTATGAACATTCATGTTGCCAATAATAACTTCACCGGAATCGGGACGGCTGAGGGTTCCAACAATTTGAAGCAGAGTAGTTTTTCCGGCTCCACTGGGACCTACAATAGACACTATTTTACCTTCCGGAATATTTACGTCTATCCCTTTCAATACCTTTAAGTTGCCGAATGATTTGGTGATATTGTTTGCAACAATCATGCTTATTGTTGGGGTTTGGGGTTTATGTCGGTTTTGTCGATGTCGTCGCGAATTTCTTCTACTTCTTTTTTGATATCCGTGGTTTGCTTATTAAGCTCGGATTTTAGGTCATCCACTTCCTTGCGTACATCCGAAGTACTGTTATTTAATTCAGACTTAATGTCTTCTGCTGCCTTTTTAAATTCGCGCATACCCTTGCCCAGCCCTCTTGCTAATTCGGGGATTTTATCTGCACCGAAGAATATCAGTACAGCCAAAAGAATAAGGAATATCTCAGATCCACCTATGCCCATATTCGAAATTTTGAAACAAAAATACAGAAAGAATTTATTTCCTTGCGCCTGTTTTACTTTATTTAACAAAATAAAACGGGGATAAGTTTAAACCTATCCCCGTTCTGTTGTTCTGTATGTATAATTATTTTTTCTTTCCTTTTCTTTCACTAATCATTAACGCGTCGTAAATGACAGGTGCAGCATTGAAGATAGATGAATAAGTACCTATCCCGATACCAATTAACAAAGCAAATACAAACCCGCGAATTACCTCGCCACCAAATACAAAGATTACGATTACTGTAAACAAGGTGGTTAACGATGTATTCAATGTACGGCCTAATGTACTATTCATTGCCTCATTATATAATTCACGTTTGTCTCTTTTGGGATACAATGCGGTGTACTCACGAATACGGTCGAAAATGATCACAGAGTCGTTAATTGAGTACCCGATCACTGTTAATATCGCTGCAATAAATGCCTGGTCAATTTCCAATGAGAATGGTAAATATCCCCACAACAAGGAATATACCCCAAGTACAATCAATGTATCATGCGCAAGTGAGATAACACCTCCCATACCAAATCGCCAATCTTTAAAACGAACAAAGATGTAAATAAAGATAATTAAGAGAGAGAAGAAGACCGCACGGATAGCAGCGTACTTAATGTCGTCTGCAATAGTTGGTCCTACTCTTTCTGAGCTTTGTACGTTGTTATCAAGGAATTGATCAAATGATGCTCCACCAATATAAGGCTTTAATCCTTGGTATAATCTACTTTCCACAATACTATCCACGTCAGTCTTTTGAACTTCGCTGCCTGTATTCATGAATTTCGTAGAAATCTTAACCTGGTTGTCGGCGCCATAGGTTTTTACTTCAGGTGTAATACCATCAAAAGCGCCAGTTAAAGCTTTCTGCATTTCTACAGTATTGGCAGGATTTGCGAATTTTACAACATAGGTACGACCTCCGCTGAAATCGATACCTAAGTTAAATCCTCTTACAACCATTGAAATAATACCCGCAACGATAATAATACTTGATATTACATAGAAGATCTTACGTTTTCCGATAAAGTCGAATTTTACACCTACCAAAACATGTTCTGTAAATCTGTTTGAGAAGGTGATATCTTTATTTTTTGAGAGTAAAGTTTCAAATACCAGACGGGAAATAAAGATGGCCGTGAACATTGAGGTTAAGATACCAATACAAAGTGTAGTAGCAAAACCCTGGATTGGACCAGTACCAAATATAAAGAGTACAACCCCCGTAAGTAAGGTAGTAACGTTACCGTCGATAATTGCTGAATAAGCGTGGTGATAACCGTCTGCTATTGCAGACTTCAAAGCTTTTCCCTGCCGCAATTCTTCACGAATACGCTCGTAAATGATAACGTTCGCATCCACCGCCATACCTAAAGTAAGTACGATACCAGCGATACCAGGCAATGTTAATACTGCTCCTAAGGAAGCTAATACACCAAAGATGAAGAATACGTTAACAACCAGGGCTATATCGGCAACCCAACCAGCGCGGTTGTAATAGAACATCATGTATATAAGAACTACCACGAAAGCAATAATAAACGAAATAAGACCTGCTTTGATAGAGGCTTCACCTAATGAAGGACCAACAATGGCTTCGTTTACAATTACTGCCGGAGCCGGCATTTTACCTGATTTAAGTATAATGGCTAAGTCTTCTGCTTCATTAATTGAGAAATGTCCGGTAATCTGAGAGTTTCCTCCAGTAATTTCTGAGTTAACAGTAGGAGATGAAGTAACCGCATTATCAAGCACAATGGCAATACAACGTCCAATGTTTTCTTTGGTCATACGAGCCCAGATCTTAGCGCCTTCAACATTCATTGTCATGGATACGGCAGCTTCAGCCTTATTATTGCCGAATTCAGAGCGGGCATCAGTAATAGCAGTTCCATCAAGAGGAGCTCGGCCATCTCTTGTGTTTGCTTTTATCGCATGTAAGGCAAACATGTTGGTCGAACCTTTTACAGGTTTCATTTCCCAAATAAAGCGAATGTCGCGTGGAAACAGTGCACGTACCTGCTTTTGATTCAACATTGTATTTACATCGGATGTGTCTTTTACTGCGGCATAACCAATGAGAGATCCAGCTCCCAACTGATTCTGGCCGGATACGTTAGGGCGTAACTTAGCAAACAATGGATAATCCTGCATAACCTGGCTGGCCATAGCAGAACTGTCTTTCTTTGTTGAATCTCCTTGTATTTTGTCGAGGAGCGCTAACGACTTCGAAGCAGTATCTCTTTTTGCTACAGCTTTGGTAGTATCGGTTTTTGCAACAGACTTGGTTGTGTCAATTGAAGTATTACCTTGTGCTTGAAGGTCTTTTACAACCTTGTTTGCCTGTACTAAGGAGTTGTATACTTCAGAATTCTCGTACGTAGCCCAGAATTCAAGATTTGCTGTTCCCTGGAGCAGTTTACGAACACGTTCCTGTTCTTTGATACCTGGTAATTCAACAAGAATGCGGCCTTTGGTTTCGAGCTGCTGAATATTGGGCTGAACTACACCGAATTTATCAATACGGCTGCGGAGGATATTAAATGAGTTGGTAATAGCAGCATCGGTTTCTTTTTGGATAACCAATAGAACTTCTCTGTTGCTTGAGTTAATTTTAACCTTATCCTTAAGCTGAATGGTTGAGAAGATGGCTGCTAATTTTGCGTTTGGATTGATTTGTTCGAACGCACGGCCAAATAAAGTAACAAAATCGTCCTGGCTGTTCCGCTGAAGTACTTTTGCACGTTCTATTGCTTTATTGAATGTGCTGTCTGTACTGTAATTCGACATTGCTTTGATAATGTCAACTACGGAAACCTCGAGAACAACGTTCATACCACCTTTAAGGTCAAGACCCAGGTTTAATTGACGTTCCTGGCAGTCTCTAAAGGTATATTTAACTATACCAAGGTTATAAACAACCTGACCGCTTACGGAATCAAGATATGCATATTCCTTTTTATAATCACCTTTCGCATAATCGATTGCTTTTTTCTCAATCCGCGAGGTTACCCATGTAAATGACAATTGATAGAGGCAAACCAACGCAAACAAAATAGCAAATAACCTGATAGCTCCTTTATTTTGCATTTGAAGATATGTTTAAAAATGTTTAAGTACTTGTTTCAAAGTTAGAGCGCAAATATAAAATAATTTTTCTTTCTGCCTTAGGGTATATTTTTTTATTTAAGCACGCTGTCAATTTCTTTTCAGGAAACATTTTTATTGGGAATTTTCCAATTTTGCCAGCACATCCATGGCCACCTGAATGCTGGTAATGTTTTCTGCACTCATAGTGAGTTTTTCCTTGGTTTCTTTCATTTGAAAGACTTGTGGATTGCGTTGTACAAAACACAAAATTCTGTCAAATATTGGAGATTGATAGTACGGGGACATCTGATTAGACACAAAATAAATAATCATACGGTCGTTCTTTATGATGACTTTCTCGAAGCCAAGCCTTTTAGCAGCCCACCGTAACCTTACAATATGGAGTAATTCTGTTGTTGGCGCGGGAATAGGCCCAAACCGGTCAATTAACTGAGATTCGAATTTTTGCAGAGATTCTTCGTTCTCTGTATTATCCAGTTCGCGGTATAAGCGTACACGCTCGGATACATTGCTGATATAGGAATCGGGGAACAATAATTCGAGATCCGTATCAACCTGACAATCGGTTACGAAAATTTGATGTTCAGGACGTTTATTGGCTAGAGCTGTGTCGCCTTCTTCGCTCGCTTCATTTTCAAATACGCCGGCAAACTCTTCGTCACGGAGCTCAAGCATAGCCTCATTTAGGATACGCTGGTAAGTTTCAAATCCAATTTCTGTAATAAATCCACTTTGTTCGGCTCCTAAAAGGTTACCTGCACCGCGTATATCCAAATCCTGCATGGCAATATTGAAGCCACTTCCTAAATCGGAAAAATCGTCAATAGCTTTTAATCGTCTGCGTGCTTCGGGAGTTAAAACCTGAACAGGTGGTGTTAATAGGTAGCAAAAAGCCTTCTTATTGCTTCGTCCTACACGTCCACGAAGCTGATGAAGATCGCTCAACCCGAAGTTCTGCGCCTGATTGATAAGAATTGTATTAGCGTTGGGGATATCAAGCCCTGATTCTATAATAGTTGTAGAGATCAGTACATCGTAATCGCCGCGCATAAAGTTGAGCATAATGCCTTCGAGCTGATCGCCATCCATTTGCCCGTGTGCAAATACAGTCTTCACGTGCGGACAAAGCTTGTTGATAAGCAGTTCCATCGAAGGCAGCGTATCTACACGGTTGTGAATAAAGAAAACCTGTCCGCCGCGGTCAACCTCGTAGGTAATTGCTTCGCGGATAATATCTTCGTTATAAACATGCAATTCGGTCTGTATGGGATGCCTGTTGGGCGGTGGAGTTGCAATGATTGATAAATCGCGTGCACCCATAAGCGAGAACTGTAAAGTACGAGGAATTGGAGTAGCCGTCATGGTTAGCGTATCTACATTAACACGCAATGCTTTCAATTTCTCCTTTACAGTTACACCAAATTTCTGTTCTTCGTCAATAATCAGTAATCCGAGGTTTTTGAATTTCACTTCCTTACCTACCAGCTTATGTGTACCAATAATAATATCGGTTTTGCCTTCTGCCAGGTTCTTTAGCGATTCCTTTTGCTCTTTGGCTGATTTTAGGCGGCTTATGTAATCGACCCTGCATGGGAACCTCTCCAGTCGGTCTTTAAACGTATTGTAATGCTGCAAAGCAAGAATAGTAGTAGGGACCAAAACTGCCACTTGCTTATTATCGGTTATAGCCTTGAAAGCAGCGCGTATGGCAATTTCCGTTTTACCAAAACCCACATCGCCACAAATCAGATGATCCATCGGGAAAGAAGCTTCCATGCCTTCTTTCACTGACTTGGTAGCTTTAAGCTGGTCCGGTGTGTCTTCGTAAATAAATGAGGCTTCGAGTTCTTCCTGCATATACGTGTCGGAAGAGAACGCAAAACCTTCCGAAGCCTTACGTTTGGCATATAAGGCAATGAGCTCGCGTGCAATATCCTTAACTTTGCGTTTTGTGTTTTGCTTAAGCGTTTGCCAGGCTGGTGTTCCGAGCTTGTAAATCTTGGGAGGCTCGCCCTCTTTGCCTCTGTATTTGGATATTTTATGGAGATTATGAATGTTCACATAAAGCACATCGTTATCCTTATAAATCAAACGTATTGCTTCCTGTTGGTGGCCATTCACTTCGAGTTTGCCTAAACCGCCGAATACGCCAATACCATGATCCACATGCACAATATAATCGCCGGTTTGCAGACTGCGAAGTTCGTTCAGCGTAATGGTATCACTGCGTACAAATTGTTTTTTGATACGATACTTATGATATCGCTCAAATATCTGGTGGTCGGTATAGATGCAAAGCTTTAAATCATTATCCACAAAGCCCTCGTGAATGGAAGTAATAAGCGGATTAAAAGCTATTTTGGATGACAAGCTGGCAAAGATGTCCCTCAACCGGTCTATTTGCTTGGGATTTTCACTCAGAATATAGAGCTCGTATTCCTGGCTGCTGTATTCCGATAAATTATTCGACAGCAGTTCAAAGTTTTTCTGGAATGCAGGCTGGGGTGAGGTATTAAATACTAATTGATCAGAGGGTTTAAATGAAACAGATTGTCCAAATTCCACATGGCGGAAGGAAAAGAGAATACTTTTAAACTCATCTTCGTGCAGAATGACCTGTTCCTTTGGTGTTTTCTCTTCTGTAATTTCCGAAACCAGGAATTCAGGTGCTTTCTCGTTAATGTCATTGATCTGATTGAGTATTAAAGCCAGATTCTCGCTCCATATGATGGCGGTTGGAGGTAAAAGCTTCAATACGCAATCGCCTTTTTCGGCAGTTACCATTTGCTGAATATTAGGTATAATGGTAATTTCGTCGAATCTATCTTTCGAAAGCTGATCTTCTACTTCAAATGAACGGATTGATTCTACTTCATCCCCGAAAAAATCAATACGATACGGTAAATGATGTGAGAACGAGAAGATATCGACAATGCTTCCACGAATGGAGAATTGCCCGGGCTCGGTAACAAACTCATCTTCCTCGAAATGATATTCGTGCAACACCTCACGAATAAAGCCGATGGATATTTTCTCACCCACTTTTAAAGCCAGGGTATTCTTGTCTAGGCTGGTGGCACTTACTACTTTCTCTATTACTGCGTCGGGGAACGAAACAACAATAATGGTTTCATTCTCCTTCCGGTTTTTTAGTTGATTAAGTACAGCAGTCCGCAGGATTAGTCCCGCTTCATCCACATCGTTGTGTACTACAGATCGCTTATATGCTGAAGGGAAATAGAGTACCGTTTCTTCTCCCAATGTATTCAGCAAGTCGTTATATACGTAGGCAGATTGTTCCCTATCGGGAATAATGATCCAGTGCACCCCACCGGACGCATGGATAGCAGAAGCAGCAAATAAGCTATAGGATGAACCAGTTAACCCTTTTAAATGAACAACATTTTCGGTGCTTAGATGGGTTGGTGAAAGTGCGGACGGACTTTTCTCAGCCCATTCAGCGAATGAACGGGTATGCGGGTGGCTATTATAAACCGAAATCAAATCGCGAATACTCAATGCTTTTTAATTTGCGGTGCAAAAGTAATAAAAAAGTTTAGAGAGAAAAAAGTTTGGAGTGCCTAGAATGCCTCAAGTGCCTAGAGTCAGTTTTTACTATTCAATAACTCCAAAACTCTAGGCACTCGAAGTACTTTAAGGCACTTCTTATTTTTTTAGCCACTTATCCAGCCATTTAAAAAACTCGCGTTGCCAAAGTATACTGTTTTGCGGTTTTGTTACCCAGTGGCTTTCATCAGGGAAGAATAATAATTTACTGGGTACACCGCGCAATTGTGCCGCATTGAATGCTTGTAAGCTTTCAGTATAAGGGATGCGGAAGTCGTTGGCCCCAGTAATGATCATTATAGGGGTATTCCATTTATAGACATTCAGGTGTGGCGAGAACTGGGTAAAGCTTTTGCTCTTGGGTTTATCCCATGGATAACCGCCCAGATCGTGCTTTGTAAAGAAGAATTCTTCGGTAGATGCAGCCTGGCTTTCGAGATTGTACATTCCGCAATGTGCTATGAAAGCTTTGAAGCGGTTTTGATGAACGCCGGCAAGGTAAAATACTGAGTATCCGCCATAGCTGGCACCAACAGCACCAAGCCTGCTATTGTCAATATAAGGTTCTTTCTTTAGTTCATCAATGGCGCTTAAATAATCCTTGATGTTCTGTCCACCGTAATCGCCCGAAATCTGGTCGTTCCATTCCTGTCCAAACGTTGGTAAGCCGCGTCGGTTGGGCGCTACAATAATATAATTGTTGGCAGCCATGATCTGGAAATTCCATCGGTATGAGAAGAATTGAGAAACTGCGCTCTGTGGGCCACCCTGGCAATACAATAATGCTGGGTACCGCTTGGTAGAATCGAAATCGGGCGGATAAATTACCCATACCAGCATTTTCTTGTTATCGGTAGTTTTTACCCAGCGTTCGCGAACCTGTCCGAACTTTACCGCATCATAAATATTCTTGTTGGTAAATGTAATCTGTTTTTCAGAGCCAGTTACAGGGTCAACCTTAAATATTTCGGAGGCCATACTCATCGACATCTTTGTACCAACCAGTACGCTGTTTTTGTAGGCAAATGCTGTGTAATCATGTACGCCTTTTGTAATAGCCTTGATGTCGTTGGTTTCTATATTAACAGAATAGAGTTGGTACGTAGCATTGATACCGCTTATAAAGAAGATCGTTTTTGAATCCGAAGCCCATTGATAATCGGAGGCGTCCTGATCGAATGTTTTTGTTAATTCAATTTTGGATTTGGTTTCGAAATCGTAAACAAAAAGCCTACGTTTGTCCGACTCATTGCCCGGCCTTGCCATGCTTTGGAATGCGAGCTTTTTGCCATCGGGCGAGAACACGGGATAGCGGTCGTATCCAGGCATACCTTCAGTTATATTGTAGGTTGAATCTTTCTTAAGATCGTATATGTAAACATCGGAATTGGTGCTTTCGGCATAAGCCTTGCCTTTTAACTTCTTACAACTATATGCAAGCATTTTTCCATCGGGGCTCCATGCAATTTCATTTATTTCGAAGTAAGGAGACATGGGGGAATCGTAAGGTTCGTTTTTCATAATATCCTTACCTTCCTCTACTTCTGTGTATTTCAGGTCCGAAACAAAAATATGGCTGTATGAATAATCGCTCCAGCTGTCCCAATGACGATACATCAGATCGTCGATTACACGTCCTTGAGCAAGGTCAAGATCGGGGTACTTATCCTGTGTAGTGGAATCAAGCTTTACATCCTGTAAATAGAAAATTTTCTCGCCATTTCCGGATATTTCGAAGCCGCTAATATCTTTTTTGAAGGATGAAATGGCTGTTTTGGCAGCACCATCAGGTCCCATCACCCATATTTGCATTACATCATCTTTTACCGACATAAAGGCTATGCGATTATCGTTGATCCAACGTGGATTGTAACATGACGGCATATCGGAAGTAAGGTTCTTTGCTTCTCCGCCTTCAACTGGGACAGCGTAAATGGAGGTAAGCTTTTTGTTGGTCTTGACATCGTACCTGGAAACATTGTAAATAACCGTTTTTCCGTTAGGAGAAAGTTGCATCTCCGAAACACGGCCAAATTTCCAAAGGATCTCCGGTGTTAAACGCGCTCCTTTAATCTCTTCATCGGTTAGTGTGTTGGTAAAGTCGCCTTCATTCATATTAGCAGGCTTGGTATTATGTGAAACACAGGCCGTGGCGATAGTTAAAACAACGCTACACCACAAAATAATTCTATTCATTTGTCTCAGGTTTTAAACAAAACAAATGTATAGCATTAAGGTTAAAAATAAGATCATGCATGCTAACGAAAAAGGATGATTTTGATCAGGATTCAGCATGTTGAAAATAAAACGTCCCGAAGAAAACTCCCCGGGACGCAAAATGTAAGCTGTGAAAAAATTATTTTGTTGGTGCCATTAATTTGGCTTTTACTTTTGCTTCAATCTCAGTACAAAGCTCGGGATTATCGTTCAGCAATTGCTTTACAGCATCGCGGCCCTGGCCTAGTTTGGTGTCGCCATAGCTAAACCATGAACCACTCTTCTTTACAATCTCATAATCGACGCCCATGTCAATGATCTCGCCCACTTTGGAAATCCCTTCGCCGTAGATGATATCAAATTCAGCTAATCTGAAAGGTGGAGCGAGCTTGTTTTTAACAATTTTAACCTTTACTCGGTTACCCAATACTTCGTCGCCTTCTTTAATCTGGTTGATACGACGGATGTCTACACGTACCGATGAATAAAACTTAAGAGCATTACCACCTGTAGTAGTTTCGGGATTGCCAAACATAACGCCGATCTTGTCGCGCAACTGGTTGATGAAAATGCAACAAGTATTCGTTTTGGCTATGTTAGCTGTTAATTTACGTAAAGCTTGCGACATAAGACGTGCCTGAAGTCCCATTTTGGAATCTCCCATTTCGCCTTCAATTTCGGCTTTAGGTGTAAGTGCAGCCACGGAGTCAATAACAATAATGTCGATAGCTCCGGAGCGAATCAGGGCATCGGCTATTTCGAGTGCTTGTTCGCCATTGTCGGGCTGAGAAATATAGAGGTTTTCAACATCAATGCCGAGTTTTTCAGCATACACCCGGTCGAAGGCGTGTTCTGCATCAATAAATGCTGCAAGTCCCCCAGCTTTTTGGGCTTCGGCCATTGCATGTATGGCAAGGGTTGTTTTACCGGATGACTCAGGGCCATAAATTTCAATAACCCTTCCACGCGGATAGCCGCCAATTCCCAGAGCTGCATCGAGTGCTACAGAGCCCGACGAAATGGACGGAACGTTAACAACAGCTCTGTCGCCCATCTTTAATATGGTACCTTTGCCGTAGTCCTTATCTATTTTGTCGAGCGTAAGCTGAAGTGATTTCAGCTTCTCTTTATTGATTTCCTTTTTTATGTCGGCGTTTTCTTTTGGGGCCTTTGTTTCCTTGGCTTCTTTTTCCATGTTTTTAATCCTTTATTTTTGCCAAATTTATAAAAATGGATGAAGCATTTTCTAAAAAATCGGCATTGTTGAAAACTTTATGTAAATATTTGACGAAAAATTATTTAAGTCAATAGTTTTCGAATTCTTCATCCGATTTATATTTTCCAAGCTTTATATCAATGCCCTTTGGAGCAGAGGCCTTTTTTACATCCTGTTTTACGATATCTTTCCGTGGTATGCTTCTCTCAATCACTTTATCGGGCATTGGTTTGCGAGGAGATTCATTGGTTTCTGTTTTACCCGTTTGGAAATACGATACAATTTCTTTTAGCTGTTCGGCTTGCCCGGCAAGTTCTTCAGAGCTTGTTGCCAGTTCTTCGGAAGCCGCTGCATTCTGCTGTGTAACATTGTTTAATTGTTGCACTGCACTGTTTACCTGGTCGGCACCCGCGTTTTGCTCTTGTGCGGATGAGGTTATTTCCTGAACCAGCTTTGTTGTCTTGTCAATTTCCGGGAGAACAGCCAGCATTTTGGCTTCTGCTTCTTCCGTTACCTGGAGGCTTTTTTGCGAAAGAGCAACGATTTCCTCGGCAGCAACTTTACTTTTCTCGGCAAGTTTGCGCACCTCGGCAGCAACAACGGCAAAGCCCCGGCCATGTTCACCGGCACGAGCAGCTTCTACGGCAGCATTTAACGCAAGAATGTTGGTTTGAAAGGCAATGTCGTTGATGATGTTAATCTTTGATGTTATTTCCCGCACAGACTTCAGGCTATCTTCCGACGCTTTGGAAATTTGTTGTATTTCAAAAGCTGCAAGTAGCGCAATTTTCTCTGTTTGAAGCGAATTCTCTGAGCTTTGCTGGATGTTAGAAACCATCTCTTCCATGGACGATGAGACCTCCTCAACTGCTGATGCTTGTTCGCTGGCACCTTCGGACAATAGCTGGGTAGTGGAACTGATTTGCAAACTGGCAGCCGCTAAGCTTTGTGCTCCTGTATGGATGTTTGATACAATTTCCTCAATTTTTATTCCCATTTCTGACATGGCCCGCAGCAAATCACCAATCTCGTCCTTTAATGCAAGGTGTTTACCGGAGACCTTAACTGTTAAGTCGCCCGAAGCGTAGGTTTGTGCAAGCTCAACTCCGCGCTTTAACATACTGGTGATGTATTTGGTGATAATGTAGCCTATAAATATTGCTAATGCTATTACTACAAGTGCTATACCCAAATTTTGAGCCGTTATATTGTTTTTAACACGATGAACATAATCATCTGTAATATTCATCAAATCCTCAGAGGCCGATAGAACTTTCTTGCCAGTTTCTACCTGGTCGGAAGCCAGTTTTTCAGAAATAGTCCCGCTTTGATAATAATCCGAAACCGCTTTAGCAAATTGATTAAGACTGCTTACAAGGTTTTCTTTTTTGATCCTCTGGGCTTCAGCTATTGCAAGGTCAGCATTCTTCACGGCTTCCTTGTAGTATTCCTCGGTAAATTCCGAGTACAAATAAATGGCATTGAGCCGCGATTGGTTAAAATAGTAATTTACAATGTGGTCCTTGCGTAGTCCTGCGGTTTCCATTTCGTTTAGAAAGTCATTGCGCATGTCGACCATATGCTGAGCCAATTGCTGCTGATGTTCAATTTCCAGTCTGTTCTTTTCCATCAGGGCCTTATATTCGAGCAATCCATTGCCAAGCTGCGTGCACAGTTCTTCACTCTTGCCTTGCTTTAGGCTTGTTTGTATACTTTTTAAGTCGCTTGTAGCAAGGTCGATCTTCTGGTTTGAAAGATCAAAGTAACTTTTTTCATGCTGATCCAAATACGTACGCATGTATAAGCGGGCTTCAATAAAGTTTTTCTGAATATCATTGAGGGCTGCAAATTGTTCAGTATTGTCAAATACCGTATTTAAGCCCGTTATTGAAATAATTACAATCAATGCAGTAAGTAAAGTTGTACTGCCAAACCCAATAAATAATTTTACTCCTATTTTCAAATCTCTCACTCTCATATGGTTATAATTAAATTTGTATTCAAAAATGCATAATTCTTCCAGTACATGGATGTTTACCCGAGTTAAACCGGATACACGGCGTAAAAACAGGTTAAATAAGGCTGGTGATTTACAGAGAGAAATAAGGTGAAGGAGGAGGATGCCCTCATGCCGAAAAACATGAGGGAAAATAACGTGTCTAAGTTAATAAAAGAATCGGCTTATACAAACCGTCGGGAGGTGATTAAGATCACACCAATATTTGGTTTGCATGATCATTTGTTTTCACTTTGTCGAAAATCTTCTCAATAGTACCATCGGCCGCAATTACAAAGGTTTTGCGAATGATACCTTCGTACGATTTACCGTACATCTTCTTTTCGCCCCAAGCACCATAAGCTTTCAGAACTGCCTTATCCACATCGGAAATGAGCCGGAACGGAAGCTCATGTTTTGCTATAAAGCCTTGGTGCGACTTTTCAGAATCGGCACTAACGCCAATTATCTCGTATCCTGCTTTTTGAAGATCGGAATATCCATCGCGCAAACTGCATGCTTCTGCTGTACAACCGGGTGTATTATCTTTCGGGTAGAAATAAAGAACCAGCTTTTTGCCTTTAAAATCGGCAAGCGATACGGACTTTCCATCCTGATCTTTCGCTGTGAAATCCGGCGCTTTGTCGCCTACATTTAATGTTGCCACTTTTTTCGTTTTTTAATTGTTAATATTCAATTCGTTAATCTTTTCTCCAGATACATTAAACAACAAACGCTGCTAAATGTTTAGCATTTTGTAACTGCAAAGTTCAGGTAATTTTGCGCTTCTTTGGTAACCGGCATTGAAAAAAAACGTTAAGTTTGAAGTCGTAATAGCTCACGCAGGAATGAATAAGTATTTTCTAGTCATATGGATTTGCCTTCTTGGATTAAATAACGTAAGCGGTCAGAGTGGATCTGCTCAGGAGCAAGCCATGCAATTATTTACTGAAGGTAATTATGCTGAAGCGCTGGTGAAATTTAAAAAATTACTTACACTTTTCCCGAACGATCCCAAATACTTGTACTATACAGGTGTTTGTATGGTAGAAACGAATACCGATATGGGTACTGCCATACAATATCTCTCGAAGTCTTCCAATTCGCTTGTTCCGCGCGATGTTTACTTTTATCTCGGTAAGGCTTATCATTATTCCTGGCAGTTTGCCAATGCGCTAAGCCAGTACGAGAAGTTCAAAGATTTCGGCGACAAGAAGCAAAAGGCCAACCTGCAAACTGATATGTGGATTGCCATGGCCAAAAACGGAATGAATATCGCAAAGCAGGCATCCATTGTAGTTTATAAAAAAGATACCATCGAAGCCGGCAAGGTTTACGAATTCTATAACCGCTATTTAAATAATGGTTCGTTTCACGAAAGTCCGGAGCACTGGTTAAACTTTTGGGTTTCGTCAAAGGAACGGCCTTTTAGCTACGTTCCGTTGCTTTCACCCGTGGGGTCATCGATTTTTACCAGCGGAAATAACTCATTCAGGCGCAATAAGGATATATATACCGTACGAAAGACATCTGAAAGCCAATGGTCGAAACCTGAAAGGCTAAGTGATATAATCAACACGCCCTGCGACGAGGATTTTGTTTATTTTAATGAAACGGAGGCTGCCTTATACTTTGCATCCAAGGGGCACAACAGCATAGGTGGATACGATATTTTCAAAACCGTGTATAATCCGGATTACAAAACATGGTCGGCTCCTATTAACCTTGGATATCCGATCAACTCGCCATTCGATGATTACCTGTTTGTGCCCGATGACTCCCAAACCAGTGTGCGCTTTGTCTCCAATCGCGAAACTTCCGGGAACCATGCGATAGTGTACGAAATCGAGTTTAAAAAGGAATACAGCTATTCACCATTAGCCGCTAATTTTATTTTTAAGAATGTCCTTTCTGTTGAAGTCCCGAAAACGACGGGGAAGAACAAAGTAGAACCTAAAAAAAATGTTCCTGTCTCAACTCCAGCGATCTCGAAAAAGAGTAAAGACGAAACTGCTACCAATACCAGTCCTGCTTCTGCTAAAAACAATTATCCGCAAGCCCTCGCTAATCAAAAAGATTACAATAAAACACTGAACGAGGCTATGCGCTATCAGTTAAGTAGCGATTCGATCAGCCGTATTATTGAAGATAAAAGAGATGTGTTAAATGGCGGCAATGCAAGCGAAGCCACCAAAAGCAAGCTGCGCACAGAAATCTGGAACCTCGATCGCAAGGCCAAGTCCACACAGGTTAAGGCCGACTCGCTATATACCATTGCCCGTCAATATGAGAATGAGAATAAGCCTGCCCGGAAAAAGGAGAGTCGTGATTTGACTGACGAGATGGCCCGCGAGGCGCTGAAAAACGACAAGGCATTGGCAAATGCAGAATCAGCATCGCCGAAGAAGTCCAATAGCAAGGGGAAAAAGGCTGCCGTTTATGACTTCAAAGTAATGTCAAATTCTCCCTATAAGTCGACCAATGATATTCCGCTGGATAAGCCTTTGCCCGATGGTGTTATTTATCGGATACAGATGGGCGCTTTTTCCAAGCCCATAGAACCCGATCGGTTTAAGGGAATTGTGCCTATTTCGGGCGAAACCCTCAAAAACGGAGAAATAAAAAAATATTACGCCGGATTGTTCAGCCGCATGAGCGACGCCGAAAAAGCGCTTAACAAGATAAGAGAATACGGGTTTAAGGACGCATATATCGTTTCGTACTTCGATGGCCGCTATATTCCAACCAATAGGGCAAAAGAACTCGAAAAAGAAAACTAAAATACTTCGTCAATCATTAGAAAAATTTCAATTGATTGTTTATTTTTGTTAGGATAAAGTTCAGGGTTTGAGGTTGGTATTTTTTACTTAAACCGGGCATCAAAACATAAAAATTAACGTAACGTGAGATCGAAAAAAGAACTTCCGGAAAAGTATGATTTTGAAGAGGAGATTAGTGGGAGGAGCGGAGTCAACTTTTTAACACTTCATAATGATGATGTTCATACCTTCGACTATGTAATTGAAACATTGGTTGATGTTTGTGAACACGATTCGTTACAGGCAGAGCAATGCGCTTATATTGTTCATTACAAGGGAAAATGCGAGGTAAAGAAAGGTACCTACGATACGCTGCACCCTATGAAAAGCAAACTCATCGAAAAAGGATTGGCTGCTACTATCGATTAAACCAAACTCATAAAATATGCTTTTAATTATAGTGTTATTGGTATTAGTAGGAGTAATTCTGCTTGTTCTCGAATTTGTAGTTATTCCTGGTATTACCATTGCTGGTGTTGGCGGTTTTATTCTTTCTTTTGCCGGAATATTTCTGGCGTACAGACTTTATGGTACTGCAATAGGCACATACACGCTACTTGGATCCATTATCCTTTTTGTAATAGCCATCGTTTATGCATTGAAGGCTAAAACATGGAAGAAAGTGGCCCTAAATAGCGAGATTGACTCCAAAGTAAATGTTATAGATCACGATAAATTTCACGTGGGCGATACCGGCATAGCATCATCGCGCCTGGCTCCTATGGGTAAAGTAAGAATAAACGGTATTATGGTGGAAGCGAAATCGACCGGCATTTATATACCCGAAAATACAGAGGTTGAAGTGATTAAAGTTAATGGATCGAACATAACTGTTAAACCCTTAAAATAAATAATTATGATTACACCACTTATTATGGTAATTGCAATTCTGGGAATTATTTTCTTTTTTATAATTCTCTATTTTATTCCCATTGGCCTATGGTTCCAGGGGATCGTTACCAAAGTTCACATCGGAATCGGACAATTAATATTCATGCGTTTTCGTAAAGTACCACCTTCCATTATAATGAATGCAATGATCAATTCGAAGAAGGCCGGACTGGACCTTAGTCCCGATCAGCTCGAAGCGCATTACCTTGCAGGTGGACATGTTCAGAAGGTAGTTAATGCACTTATCTCGGCCGACAAGGCAAACATACCGCTCGACTTCAAAATGGCTACAGCAATTGACCTTGCAGGCCGCGACGTGTTTGAAGCTGTTCAGATGTCGGTTAACCCGAAAGTAATTAACACGCCTCCTGTTGCTGCTGTTGCTAAAGATGGTATTCAGCTTATTGCAAAAGCCCGCGTAACCGTTCGTACCAACATTAAACAATTGGTAGGGGGCGCTGGCGAGGAAACTGTACTTGCACGTGTCGGCGAAGGTATTGTATCGTCTATCGGTTCTTCGGCTTCACACAAAGCAGTACTCGAAAATCCGGACTTTATATCGAAGAAGGTATTGGAAAAAGGCCTCGATTCAGGAACTGCATTCGAAATACTTTCTATTGATATTGCCGATATCGACGTAGGAAAGAACATTGGTGCTCAATTGCAGATGGACCAGGCCAATGCCGATAAGAATATTGCCCAGGCTCGCGCAGAAGAGCGTCGCGCAATGGCTGTTGCTCTTGAACAGGAAATGAAGGCCGAATCGCAACGTGCCCGCGCCAAAGTTATCGAGGCCGAATCGGAAGTGCCCAAAGCAATGGCTGATGCATTCCGTAGCGGAAACCTTGGAATTATGGATTATTACAAAATGAAAAACATAGAAGCCGATACCTCCATGCGCGATTCTATTGCGAAACCAAAAGGTGATAAAGGCGATAAAAAATAAGTAAAATATCTTCCGGGCTAAATAAAAATGCCAGATGTAAAGGCTTATTAAACCTCAACTCTGGCATTTTTATTTAATAAATACAAGAAAAAATTAACCTATATTTTGTAAATCCCGGCTGTTTTTTTACTTTTGTCGAGCTTTAAAAAAGCCACGGAGAGATGGGTGAGTGGCTGAAACCAACAGTTTGCTAAACTGTCGTACTCGATTAGGGTACCGGGGGTTCGAATCCCCCTCTCTCCGCGATTAATGTGTGGGATTGAGTGTGGGAGTGGGTGTGATGAATTAACCACTGTGAAGCATCTTAGTTTTCGCTTCGATTATTAGTTAGAAAGTGGGTGTGTTATTAGCCTACGGCTAATTGAAAGGGAAAGAAAAATACTTACAACTTATAATTAATCCACATGTTCGATTTTGAAAAGCTTGATGTTTATCAGGTGGTGAATAAGCAAAATTTAAAAGTTCTTTCGTTTATTTATAGCAATTCGTCTATCGATCCTTATATCAAGGATCAGTGGAAACGAGCAAGTTTAAGTACGCTGCTGAATCTGGCCGAAGGTAGTGGCCGGATGACCTCCAACGATAAAAAGCATTTTATCACCATAGCGCGGGGTAGCGTGTACGAATCGGTTGCCATCCTCGAGACTTTAAAAGGCCTCGGACAAATAGACGAACAGTTGCACAAGGAATTATTTGATAACTATGAAATAATTTCAAAAATGTTGCTCGGAATGTTTCGTAGTTACAATTAAAATATTACTTTTGCGCACCGTTTAACACACGTGCATTATCACACACTCACACACAAACCCAATCACACACGCCAATCGGGGTGTAGCGCAGTTGGCTAGCGTATCTGCTTTGGGAGCAGAGGGTCCCTGGTTCGAGTCCAGGTACCCCGACAGAATTAGAAGGGAGATTTATTCTCCCTTTTTTTATTTGCAATATGGCATATTTCGTATATATCCTCCGAAGTTTAAAAGACAATAAATATTACATTGGTTCCACTTCCGATATAGAAGCCCGTTTAAATTATCATAATGCGGGGAAACAGCGTTCTACTAAGCATCGGATTCCTTTTGTTCTTGTCTATTCCGAAACTTTTGAAAGTAAAACAGACGCATTGAAGCGTGAAAAACAAATAAAAAGTTTTAAAGGTGGTGTTGCTTTTAAGAAACTTATCGGGGTGTAGTCCCGCCAGCAGGCGGGATATCTGCTTTGGGAGCAGAGGGTCTCTGGGTAGTTTATCCCGATTGCGGGAAGTCCAGGTACCCCGACAGAAAAAAGCCCGTAAATTGAAAGATTTACGGGCTTTTTTGTTTTTACTACCCCTGACGCCATAGCCGTCAACCTATGAGATTATCCAATAAGATTTGGCTCAAGCCAAAAAAAGGTTAATTAATCTTTAATCCGTTGACTGAAGTCATCGGCAATTCAACCGAACATTTCCTCAGTGCATTTGAATTGTCCCCTGCTTTAGCCAAACTTTTTTCTTTAAAACATATTGAAATATGCTTAATAAAAACAATGAAACTAAAAGCAGTTCATGATTCTTTATTTGGGAGCATTGGTGTCCGGTAAATGTATTATGCAACCTCTACGAGGTTGTTCTAAGGATTGTAATTGTTTAGTCTACAATTATGTATCCTCTACGAGGATGTTATGCAACTTTGTAGAAGTTGCATAATTGTAGAAATTAAAAAAGTAAGGATACCTTCAGCAACCCTGTAGGGGTTGCATTATTAATGAGAGTTTTAGGGATTTATTGATATTTTTACCGGACAACAATGATTTGGGAGGTCAAATTTTCACATTCAAATGGTATTTATGCCATTTGGGTAAAGAAAAATCTATCCCAAATTATGGAATAAACATATTTGCATTTGATAACTTTAGGGGAATTTTATTAAATCATACAATATGACTTCGAAGAATGAAGCGCTGTTAAGTGATAAATATAAGCGTATAGTAATTATACTGCTGGCATTTTTACTTTTTAACCTTGTGTCTTTTTTACTTGACCCATACGATCCTTATTGGAAATACTATAAAGAAGAGCTTGGTGAAAAAATATTCGACTTATTTTTAGAGCTTATCTTTTGTATTATAATTTCTGAATCAAGTATTCGCGTTAGTAATAAACTTAATAAATCTATTACCTGGACAGAACGTCCTCGTAAACGTTTATTCCTTGAAATTGGCATCAATCTGGTTGTTATATCTATCTGTTTGTTAATTCAGAACTATATTTATTTTTTCTTTTTTGAAATCAAGTATCCCGGGCAAGCTCCAATGGTCATATCTTTTGAAGAGACCAGGGGTTTTATCCAATGGATTGTGGTTAGTGTAATAATCGCTTTCGTTATTATTGGCGTCAATATTGTCGATTTTCTAATTGTAAACTGGAAAAATACTTTACTAAAAGCATCGGAACTTGACAGGGCTGTTACTGAAGCAGAGCTTCAAGCACTTAAACTTCAAATAGACCCTCATTTTGTTTTTAATAACCTGAGTGTTTTGTCGGAATTAATCCTGCAAAATCAGAAGGTTGGTTACGACTATGCCGAAAATTTCTCTAAAATATATCGGTACATGTTAATCAATTCCCGTAAAGATTTTATAGCGCTGAAAGAAGAACTATCCTTTTTGCAGTCATACATATTCCTTATAAAGCAAAGAATTGGAGAGGGGGTTTTGTTCGATATTACTATTGATGCTTCTTATCAGACTTTGTATATCCTCCCTTTGACACTGCAATTATTAGTCGAAAACGCTTTAAAGCATAATAAAACACAGAAAAGCAACCCATTAAAAATTAAAATCTATATCAATCCGAAAAAGGAACTGGTTGTAGAGAACACCTTACTCCCTATTGAAAACACGATTGATTCCTCAGGTATTGGGCTTAGCAACATCATTCGACGCTATAGTTTACTAACAAACCATCGGCCAATAATTACCAGGGAAAGCGCTTTTTTTAGCGTTGAAGTTCCACTTATAAGTATGACAAATGATAAATAATATATTGATAATTGAAGATGAAAGGCCTAATTCGGATAGGTTACAACGGCTAATTGGTAACATATTCCCTGAGGCTTCAATAAAAGTATTAGAAAGTGTTGGAGATAGCGTTGTTTGGCTCAACTCGAATGAACATCCTGATGTTATTCTACTAGATGTTAGATTGGCGGATGGCTTATGCTTCGAAATATTTGAACGAGTTAAAGTTGATAGTCCGGTAATTTTCACAACAGCCTACGATGAATATGCTATAAAAGCGTTCAAGGTTAATAGTGTCGATTATCTTTTAAAACCGATTGAACAAGACGAACTAAAGGCGGCATTAGATAAAGTTATATCTATTCCTCTGAACAAAAAACAGATACCTTTGGATAGTCTGATTCAATACTTAAAACCAACCGAGTTTAGAACCCGTTTTTTGTTGTCTCACAAGGATGGTTTTAAAACAGTTCTGGTTAGCGATATTGCTTACTTTTATTCTGAACTTAAAATAACCAGGGCTAAACTACATAACGGAACAGAAGAAACAATACCTAATACATTGGAAGAGCTCGAACAACAGTTGAATCCCAAGTTATTCTTTAGAGCTAACCGGCAGTTTATCATTCATATTGATGCTATTCAATATGTAAACAATTATTTTAATGGCAAATTAAAAATTGTGCTCAAGAAAGATTCTAAAATTGATATTGTAGTGAGCAGAGACAAAGCCACCTTACTGAAGAAATGGCTTGATTTTTAAACTTATCCCCCGGCCTTAATATAAATCTGAGCAAATAATCGTAAAGCTCAGCTTGAATGACGATAAACAACCCAGCTGATATAAAATACAGTTGGGTTGTTTTTTTCTACAACTCAGTTTCTTTTAGGAGTTCCCCTGCCTATTTATGAACTTATTTTGACCCTTGAGATAAACAAAAAGGGAATGAAAAGTTTACCACTATTTCAATTAATTTCCATATTTCTATTTGCAAACCAACCTCTGTCGGGGCAAAACCAAATTGTTGGGAGATGGCTCTCTCCCCAAAGAGATGCTATTGTTGAAATTTATGAGCTTGCAGGCAAGTTTTATGGAAAAATAACCTGGATGGAAAATACGGCAAACACCAACCATCCGGTCGATTCCCAAAATCCTGACATTAAACTTCGTAAACGTCCACTAATCGGTTTAATAGTAGTAAGTAACCTTGTTTACAGAAATAATGAATGGGTAAAAGGCTCTTTGTATTACCCTCCAACAGGCAGAACCTACCCGTGTAAACTTGAATTATCAAATTCTAATACTTTGGAAATAACGACTTATTCAGGTCCATTTCATACATCATGGATATGGACACGATTTTAATATTCTTACCATTAAATGCATTATAAAAATAACCACCTAAATATACAATCATGATCAGCGTTAAATATTTGAATTTTATCTTGACATTCATTCTATTGCAGACGATGATAAACAAAACGTTCTCTCAAAATTCAATCTCTGAGAAGACCCTAATAAAAGGAATTGTAGTAGATTCATCCACCCACCTGCCGCTTGAGAATGCAAATATTATCCTTTTAACAGAAAAAAATACGGTTGCTAAAACTACTATTGCTGCTAATAATGGGGCTTTTGAGTTGGCATTGAACGGGAATGGGAATTACACGCTATTTGTTTCATTTGTAGGTTACAAAAAATACTTTTCAAATGTAATTTCTATTGGCAAATCCCCAATAATAGAACTTGGTTATATCAATTTGCATGGAGATGGAAGTGTATTGAGCGAAGTTGTTGTAAAGAGCAGAAAAACGCTTATAAAGAATAAAGGCGATAAGCTGGTATATAATGCAAAAGCCGATATTGGCAACAAAGCCGGTTCAGCTATGGATGTATTGCGAAAAGCCCCAATGGTAACGGTTGATGCTACCGGAGGCGTTAAATTAAGAGGGAATTCTAATATAAAAGTGCTTCTTAACGGGCTACCCTCCAACATAATGGCTAAAAACTTAAAAGAAGCCTTAAAGACAATACCTGCCGGAACCATTGAGTCTATTGAAGTAATAACAACACCTTCTGCAAAATACGAAGCGGAAGGGGCTGCTGGTATCATTAACATCATTACCAAAAAGAAAAGTACCGGAACCAATGGAAGTTTTGATTTGAGTGCCGGTAATCTGGAACAATCAGTTAGTGCAGAACTCAACGTTACTAAAGAGAAGTTTGCTTATAACCTTAGCCTTAGTTCAATCAGGGAGAAAGAAAGCAATAAATCAGAACTAAAGCGGACTTCATTTAATAATGGTATGGAAACGGGTTACCTCTTGCAAAACATCCAGGCAAAGCAACGTTACAGGGGTTCTAATATAGATTTATCTGTGGATTATCAGATGGACTCAACTCAAAAGATTGGAACAACTGTTTCCTTTTGGAAGGATAATATGCCATCTGGTAGCAATCTTTATAACCTGTACGAAAGCAAGCAGAACAAATTGGAATATAACCAAACGGGTGAGCAAAAGGATAAATTTATTTTTATCGATTTATCCATTAATTATCAGAAAAAGTTTAAACGCAAAGGACAGGAGTTGCAACTTGTAAGTCAATTTAATAATAATGCAGGCAAATCAGATTACATAACAAACCAGGTAAACCTTTCAGGGCAACAGTTTTCCAGCGAAAATAGCTTTAATACCAGTAACAGTAGAGATTGGGGCTTTCAGGCCGATTATGCGCACCCATTTGATAAATCGGGGAAAAACATTTTGGAAACAGGAATGCGTTATGGCAGCAACACTTCTACCAGCAAATATGCTGTATTCAACAATAATCTTAGTGAAGATCTCTCCCGTTCAGATGATATGGATTATTACCAGAATATCTATGCCGCTTATTTCAGTCTTAAAATTGAATTTCAAAACGAATGGACATTCCGCCCTGGATTGCGATATGAGTCGACCCGGTTAGGCGGAGATTTTAAAAGAAATGAACCTTCCTTTAAAGCATCTTTTAGCAATTGGGTGCCATGTTTTCTGATTACAAAAAAGATAGGAGAAAAGCACGATCTTAAACTAAACTATACAGAGCGCATCCGCCGCCCATGGCTATGGGATTTAAACCCGTATGTGAATGCAAGCGATCCGAGAAACATTACGTATGGAAACCCCCACCTGCGCCCCGAAATTACCCGGATGCTCGAAGCGGGATATATGTATAGTGCTACTTCTGGCTTTAGTTTTAACCATAGTATATATTTTAATTCAAACACCAATGGGATAGAATCGCTATCTGAAGTAGATAGTTTGGGGGTTTCGCGGACAACACCACGCAACATTGCCACTATTCAACGGCTGGGCACTAATGTAAATCTCTATATGCCTATTAACGAAAAATGGCTTGTTAGCAGCGATGTTGAATTTTACCATGTATGGTTTGAAAGCAAAGCGTTACTGGTTAAAAATGATGCAAATTTTTACTCCGTCAGTCTCAATAGTTCTTATACTTTTCCAGGAGATTTAACCATTCAGGTTTCCGGCGATTATAATAATGGATATGTATCACTACAAGGTGAAAGTTCGTCTTTTTATACCTACCGGTTTTCAATCCGTAAAGAATTGTTTAAAAGCAGGGCCAACTTTACCGTAAATGTAAACAACCCGTTTCAGAATAGTCAGGTTCAACGGAATTATTTAAAATCTCAAACCTTTAACAGCAAATCATCCGACTGGTATTATAACCGCTCATTTACAGTATCGTTTAGCTGGAGGTTTGGAGGTTCCCGATCTGAAAAAGAAAATATGCCTCCTAAAGCAGATGAACAATCGAAACAAGATGGATTAAAGCGGAGATTGCCTGGGAAAAAATAATAATAGTAAATCATTGGTGTCCGGTAAATGTATTATGCAACCGCTACGAGGTTGTTCTAAGGATTGGAATTGTTTAGTCTACAATTATGTATCCTCTACGAGGATGTTATGCAACTTTGTAGAAGTTGCATAATTGTAGAAATTAAAAAAGTAAGGATACCTTCGAGGCTGTCTAAAAATTAGGATTGTCATTACTCTCATTGTTCGTGAGAATAGTTCCGGCGAAGCCCTCGCTGAAAGCAATCCATTAACTAAGAAGCCTGTACAAATTTCATTTTTTGAGAAAATGACAAATTCATAGGTTTTTTACACAGCTTCTTATTAATGAGAGTTTTAAGGATTTATTGATATTTTTACCGGACAACAATGATAGTAAATATAAATCTTGTGATTAAATAAGTTATTGCCGCTTACGATTTAGGGATAGATTCAAACATTAATACTGCAATTGTTGAATGTTTGAAAGGGGACATGCTTACCAGCTTCGCTTTATTGGGACATGCTTTATACGGTAAGGAGGGTATAGGAATTGCGAAAAGTCCCGGGTTTATGCAATCTTCTTTATACTACCTTATTTCAGGCAGGGCTGTTAAGTTTTGAAATAGTCCCGGAGGGACGGAATTATGGTAGAATTTAGGATTGAACCATTGAATGAGTTCCAGAGGAACGGCACCAAATATACCATAATCATAATTGCCGTCCCTCTGGGACTTTTGAGTTTTGTATTCTTTCATTTTTCTACCATAATGTCGTCCCTCCGGGACTTAATTTATCAACTTAAAATCCTTTCTTTCTTCTTCAAGAGTGGAATTATGTCGTTCTGTCATGTTTTTGCCCCGTTTTGCGATGGTATTGCCCCGTTTTGTGATCGTCGTGTGCTGTTTTGTCATGTTTTGGTGCCGTTCTGTCATGTGCGTGTGTTGTTTTATGCGCAGAAGGTTCGGAAAAATGCCCGTCGCATGTCGTCTTGTCATGTTTGTGTGCTGTTTTATGATGGTAACGTGTGGTTTAGGCTTGGTAATATGCAAAGTAGATTCGGTGGGATGCAAAGTAGGGTAGTTTTGCGGTATACATGAAAAATGCCGGACGTGTTTGAAGCCCGGCATTTGTATAGTAACAACCGATAGGAACGGTTTAAGCTACTTCTTTTTTGTTGCCGACGTCGTTATTCTTGTTTTTTTGGGTTTTTCCTTTTCCGTAGTCGGTAATGAAACGGAGGGATTTGTAGCGGTTAATAAATGCCTGGTCGTCTATCAGACCTTCAATGAGGTCGTCGAGCGTGTCGAAGCTTTTGCGCAAATCGGAAATGATGGTGCCAATGTCTTTGCCATCGTTCACCTTGCCGGAGTTGGCTACGCTGCGCTGATTGGAATATTCGGTACATTCGGCAATCATTTGACGGATGAAGGCAATTTCGTCGGCCGTTACCTTGTATTTTTCCAGTGCCGGGAGCAGCGCTTCGGCTTGCTGTGCAATAGACTGGCAGCGCAGCAGCGCTTCTTTCTCAATACCGCGGGAGAGGCCTGTTAGGCTTAGGTCTACCAATGGGAGCAATTTGCCATCGTTGTTAATTTTGGCATACGCACTCATTTTGCGGCATAGTTTATACGTGGCGCTCATGGCCTTATCGAAGGAGTCGTTTTTTGGAGCAGTATAGCTTGTTGTTACAGTACCCGAGATGTTTGTACCTTTGGCCACGATAAGGCTGTTATAGGATCTGATTTCCTCAACCAAAGCCACAATTTCGGGTTCGTTTTCCCAAATGGCTTTTTCTTTGTCTAACCCTGCCACCACATTTTCTGACATGCGGTGAAAATTAAATTGTGTTTGTTTCATAATTGATAGTTTTTAATTATTGCTTATTAGAGTTAAGTATCCGCAGCCTACAAGGCGGCGGGTTCGGTTGTTACCATTTGCTAATTATCGTAAAGGCCGGCCATGCTTATGTTTTCGCATGGTGTATATAATTAAAACTACTTTATTCAGATTGTAAAATCCTTCTTACTCCAACACACTGCTTTTCTACAAAAGCATTCCTCCTGAAACAATCTGTAAGGCCAAATTAGGAAACATGTTTTTAAAAACCAAAGGATTGGGTAAATTTTTTTGGGGTTAACGACAAAAAGTATTGTTAAACATAAAAACAATTTATCCTAACCAAGTTGTTGGCAGGAAATATTTTGTAGTTTTATTGTGGGTTTAGTTAGGAAAAGAGAATAGGGAAAATAAAAGCCCCACGGAGTACGCAGGGCTAAGAATTTCTTCGGCTTATAGCCTTATTGTGATAAGTCTTTCAGAATTGTAAATATATAAATTTTTAAAATAAACTACTAATAAAAATGTTATGGCTAAAACATTAGGTTTAGATTTAGGTACAAATTCAATTGGATGGGCAATCAGAAATACCATTCCAAGTAGCGAATTAAACAGTCAGATAGAAAAATATGGGGTAATAATTTTTGAAAAGGGGGTGGGAGAAGGCAAATCCGGTGAGTTTTCTTTCGCTGCCGAACGAACAAAAAAGCGATCCTCAAGAAGGTTATATCAATCGCGAAAATATAGACTTTGGAAGACATTAGAAATTTTAATAGAGCATGGTTATTGCCCCCTTACTATAGAAGGATTGAACCGCTGGCGCAAATATGATAAAGCACGCGCTTTAAAAGGTGAAGGAGGACGCGCTTATCCTATAGAAGATAAGCTTTTTGATGCATGGATAAAACTCGACTTTGATAATAATGGAGTTCCAGATTACAATAGTCCCTACCAACTTAGAGCCGAACTCGCACAAACAAAACTGGATTTAACAAATACGACTGATAGATATAAAATAGGGCGAGCTTTTTATCATATTGCTCAGCGACGCGGCTTTAAAAGTAGCCGCAAAGATGCTGTTGCCGACGACGCTGGAGAAAGACAGGATGCAAAATCAGAATTAAAGAAGGAAACAGAGTTTGAAAATAATCTTCAAAAAAAATATGGGAAAACTTTAGCAGATTTTCCGACTATGGGTGCTGCTTTAGCTTTTATAGAAAGGCAAGGCGAAAGGGTTCGGTTGGAATGGATACAGCATACATTTAGGAAGCATTACAAAGAAGAATGTTCCAAAATCTTTGAGTTGCAAGAAATAGGTATTGGTTCGGATTTTTACAACAAACTAATTGAAAACGGGAAAAACAGGTACAATGGAGCTATCTTTTTTCAGCGCCCTTTGCGATCTCAAAAAGGATTGATTGGGAATTGTACATTGGAAAAAGGGAAACCCCGATGCCCCATTAGCCATTATGAATTTGAAGAATTTCGGGCTTTGTCTTTCCTAAACAATGTTCAATATTTTAAAGATGGGTCTTGGCAAAATTTAACAAAGAGCATAAGAGAAGAGCTTTATAATAAATTGTTTTTTAGGCCCTCGAAACCTTATTTTAATTTTATTGAGATTAGAGAATTTCTTGAAAAACAATTAGGAATCCCACTCTTTTACAAAGCGGATAAAGAGCATGGCATAGTTAAATCGATAAATTACCCTGATAAAACCAACGTTTCTGCATGTCCTGTTTCAGCCCGATTGAAAGATATTTTCGGTGAACAATGGAAGGGTTATAAAAAGGAGATAACACGGAAGGATAAGAAACGTGAGTCGTATAATGTGAGCTATGCGATTGAAGACGTTTGGCATGTTCTTTTCTCTTTTAATGATGAGGAAATAGTAGCCGAATTCGCTACTGAAAAGTTAGGATTGGACGAAGCAAAGACTAAGAAATTTGTTATTGCCTGGAAAGCACTGCCAGATGGATATGGAATGCTTAGTTTACATGCCATAAGAAAGATCAATGAATTTTTGCGTGAAGGATTTATTTACACCGAAGCTGTTTTACTCGCAAATATTCCTTCTATAATAGGTAACGAAATATGGTCCGGTCCTGTCAATCAGCAATTGATAAAAACCAATATAGCCAAACTGATAGAGGAAAACCGCCAAATAAAACAAATACTTGGTATCGTAAATGGCTTGACAGCTAGGTATAAATCGTTGCACGATGAGGAAAAGCCTGGATATAAAGACATTTCGTATACCCTTACCGATAATGACAAGAAAGATATTTTGGCAGCCACTATTGAAGCCTTTGGAGAAAAAACCTGGGATCAAAAAATTGAAAACAAAGAGATTATTATTAATACAATCACTACATTATTCCAGTTTACCTTTCGTACAGGCTTTGAAACCAAATTGTTTGGGGATGAACGTTATCATATCATCGAATTCGAACATAAAACCTATTACAAAGCTGTAAGCCATCAATTCTATAAATTACCTAGAATTGTTGATACCATTTTTGAATTTCTCCGCAACAATTTTTCCCATGTAACAGAAGCGCAGCTTTCAAAACTCTATCATCCATCTATAGTCGAGTTTTATCCTCCTGCACCACAAAGCGAGGATGGGAAGTATTATTTGCAAAGCCCCAAAATTGGTGCTTTTAAAAATCCAATGGCCATGCGTACCTTGCATGAGCTTCGTAAACTCGTTAATTACCTGATAAAAACAAATCAAATAGATGAAGAAACGCGAATCGTAGTAGAAATGGCCCGAGAATTAAATGATGCAAATAAACGGTGGGCGATTGAAGCACATCAGAGGCAGCGACAGTCTGAGAATAATGAATACATAGATGCTATCCGGGGAATCTTAGAGAATAAAGATTACTCTACCGCTCCCAATCCTGAAAATCCTGACGATGTAGATAAACTCCGCATTTGGTATGAACAGGTAAAAGCAACACAATTAGGTAAGGGTAAAGGTGAATATGCCCAAAACAAATGGACAAACCAAAGCACTGAATTATTCCAAAACTTAGGGCAGGCCAAAACTCTGCTGGATAAGTATAGGCTCTGGAAAGAACAGAAATGTGTTTGCATGTATACAGGCCGGATAATTTCTATTTCTGATTTATTTGATACGAACAAAGTCGATTTCGAGCATACGATTCCGCGAAGTATTTCATTTGATAACTCATTAGCTAACCTTACGGTTTGTTTTGCCAATTATAACAGGAACATTAAGAAAAATCAGATTCCTACGCAACTAATTAATTATGAAAAGGATTTTTCTACAAACGGAGAAACCTATTTTGCAATTAAACCAAGGCTTAAAGAATGGGAAGACAAGGTTGCCCATATTAAATTAATGATAGAATTCTGGAAGGGAAAATCAAGAAACGCATCAGCTAAGGATTTTAAGGATGATGCAATTCGGCAACGTCATTTATGGCAAATGGAACTGGACTATTGGCAAAACAAACTTGACCGTTTTACCATGACTGAGGTAAAATCAGGCTTTAAAAATAGTCAATTGGTGGATACTCAACTTATTTCAAAATATGCCATGCATTACCTTCGCTCTGCATTTTATACAGTTGACGTGCAGAAAGGAAAGGTCACTGCGGAATTCCGGAAAATTTTAGGCATACAGGCAACATACGAGAAAAAGAGCCGGGCTAAACATTCGCATCATGCTATAGATGCAACTGTTCTAACTTTGATTCCTTATGCCGCTAAAAGGGAGAAAATCCTTCAACTTGCCTATTTGGCCGAAGAAGAAAAAAAAATGGAGCATAGGGACAATTACGATCAGTTAAAAAATCAAATTAATATTGAAATAAAACGATTGGAATTGCCAGATGCTAATAAAGTCATTGAAGAAATCGACAGTCAAATTCTCATTAACAATATTAGCAAAGATCAGGCTCTAACTCACGGTAAAAAAATTGTTCGCCGAAGAGGTAAAATAGTTTACCTGCGCGATAAAAACGGAAATGTCTTAAGAGATGCGACCGGAAAGCCAAAGCCAAAGATAGCGCAAGGGGATTGTATTAGAGGACAATTACATTTAGATACTTTCTATGGTAAAATTAAGTTAGTTGAGCGTGATGAAAACAATAAACCTTTGAAATCAGGAGAAAATTGGAAATATGTTGAAAAAAATGATGGCTTTGCATATGTAGTAAGAAAACCTATAACTGCCATTAGCAAATTAGATCAGATTGTAGATCCTGCATTAAAGGTTATAATTGAAAAACAATTAAATGGAAGATGTTTAGAAAAAGCTTTAGCTGAAGGGGTTTATATGTTGGATAAAAAAGGGAGCCCCGTAGGAAGCAAAATTCGTCATATTCGTTGTTGGGCAGATACTTCTAATCCAATTCCTATAAAGCAGCAATTAT
>DATALJ010000062.1:0-8755 GCA_036261135.1 Bacteroidales bacterium | reverse complement strand
CGAGGCTTCACAGTGGGCACTGCGTGGCGCTAAGAGCCTTTATTGCCAAAGTATTTGTTCCTTAGTAACATTGTAAGGCAAACCAAGACTTATCGAAATCGAGGTTTTTCAAATCTTTTTCTTTAATCCAAAAGTATAATCTACCTGCATCTCCCCACATCATTCCTGTTTTATCTTCCTCCGAATCTATTTGTAATAAGAGATTCCAATCACCAATACCTTTTTCAAGCGCGGGTCTGCGTGGGTCATTATATCCGGTGGCATCTCCACAATATAATACCCACACCGCCGGAAGTTCCAATAACACTGTCTTACCCTGAAATAGCTTGACACCAAATCAAGCCAAATGGAAGAAGAAGAAATTGAAGAAATTAGAAGATTAAGGGAGCAATTACCAGTATCCTTTAAAAGATGGATCGCCCGAGAAATAGAATCAGGTAAAATAAGTATCAAAGAAGCCATAGAACGCTTTGGTGTTAATGGACGGACTATTTATGAATGGCTATCTCACTATAGCCTTGGAAAAGAAGTATCTTTATCCATTATGACACCACAAGAAAAGCAAGAAAAAATTCTACTGGAAAAGCGCATCAAGGAGCTTGAAAAAGCCTTGGAATACGCTAAATTAAAGAATATTGCTGTAGAAACGATGATTGATGTAGCCGAAGAACAATTTAGAATTTCCATCAGAAAAAAAGCTGGTCCCAAACAGTAACCTGTATAAAGCAAATGTACCCATCAATGGGTTTAGGGGTGATTTGCTCACTGTTTGGGAAAAGCAGACAAGGATGGTACGATGCCCAGAAACGAGAACTTCACGGGCAACTCGAAGAAACCTTTGTACTGAAGCTGGTAGAAGAAATACGTCAGGAAATGCCACGGATAGGAACACAAAAGTTGCATTACATGCTAGGAGGTAAATTCAACGAACACAAGATAAAACTGGGACGGGACAAATTTTACGATTTGCTGGAACGACATGGCTACTTATTGCGTTATCGCAGGAGAAAGCCACATACAACCGACTCACGCCATCGTTTTAAAAAGTACCCTAACCTAATCCGTGATTTACTGTTAACGGCCTCAGGGCAATTGTGGGTAAGTGATATTACCTACATCCGTTCAGGTAATGGGTTTAATTATTTAAGCTTAGTTACCGATGCTTATTCACGTAAAATAGTAGGATATAGCCTTTGGCCAAGCCTGGAAAGCGCAGGTGCCATAAAAGCCTTAGAAATGGCATTAACCGGCAATAAACGTAGCAAAGATACAGTCCACCATTCTGATCGTGGCGTTCAGTATTGTTGCAACGATTACGTACGGAACATCGAAAAGGCCTGTATTAAGCTCTCCATGACCGAGAAAGGCGATCCCTATGAAAATGCCATTGCCGAGCGGGTTAATGGAATATTAAAAACAGAATTTGGGCTTTCGGATCATTTTACGAGCAATGTTCAGGCCCAGGAAGCTGTGAATAAAGCCATTGACATGTACAACAACCGTCGTCCTCATGCCAGTTGCGATTACCTTACACCTACCTTAGCCCATGACCAGAATGGTCCATTGAACAAGCGATGGAGAAAATCTAAATGGAGCAAGGAAACGTCAGAAGGAAAAAGTTGTTCATAACGAGAATAACCCTGAAAAAGGGTTATTTCCCATTACTAACAACACTTACATCATCAATATAAAGCATTTATAATTAAAAAACAGGAATAAGAATGAAAGAAGCAAGTAATATCAGGAATAACTTAAAGATTGTATCCTTAAAACAGGTATAAAAAATACGTGATTAACAATTTCAGTATTAACAAAAACACTGCAAATAACATTTAGGATTATGAAACAAAAAGTAAAGTAAAAACAGGATTATGAATTAATGTGTAAACTACAAAAAGAAATACCATATATTCGTGTAAGTTCTTAGTAGAATTTAGTCTAAAATCTGTCAAGTTATTTCAGGAAGGGACACACCGCTCCCTTTTCCTGACACCGCCGGAAATTTCCATGACACAGCTGATAGTTTCTCCGACACCTTTCCTGCTTTTTACCTCACCGCTGGCAATTTCAAATACACCGCTAACCTTACCACCAACCCAGCTACCAATTACTCCCATATAGCTAAACATTTCGCTTACATAGTACACGTTTCCCAACACACCGCTACCAATTCCGCCCATATAGCTATCAATTCTACCCATACCGCTGTTCGTTCCTCCAACACAGCGAATCATTTCTCCAACACAGTTACTAATTTCTCCAACACCGCTGGATATTTCTCCAACACCGCTGGCATTTCCTCTAACACCGCTGAGCAAACTCCCCAAATATTACGAGTGCCTAAAATGCCTAAAGTTATGCGTCGCGGACAAACACAGGATAAGAATAATAAACGCAAAGCCGCAATAGAATTGGCGTATTACTACATTCACCGGGGGCTTCGACAAGCTCAGCCACCGTGGTTGATGGTTTACAACTTCAAACTTTTTTATTCAATAGAGAATTAAGAAAAGTCAAACGACGCACAATATCACACAACCGCCGAAAAAAGCGTGTATAACAAAAGCTACGCGATCGCCTACGGAGAACCGTATAGCTTTTCATTTTCTTGAATCCCATAGGGATGACATTATGGTAGAATAACAAGCATTACCCATTCCCTTGAGTCCCGTAGGAACGACACATTGGGTAGAATGGTGCTTTCATTGTGCCGTTCCTATTCTATGGGTATGTATATTTCCGTAAGAAGACTATCGGGCTTTACATAACGGTAGTGGTTGATATACTTCTCTATTAAAGGGGACTGTCGATAGTTAAGGTTCGAATTTGCCAGCCATTCTTTCAAAAGAAACGCGTTTACTTCCAGAAGTCTCTCGTGTGGTCCTTTATACCTAAACATAGCGTATTTACCACCTGCCAATGTTTTGGTTTCAACAAGTCCTTTGTCTGTTGCTTTCTTAGGGGTTGCAACACAACATTCGGCCCTGCAATCGGATGCTGCTGTTTCAAAAGGACTATCGTAATAGACGGAAAAAACATCGGGTTTCCAGCTTAAAAAGTTATGCTGCATAACTACATCCCAAAAGTTGTCCCATAGATTATTATACTCTTTCCCGGTATAATCACCCTTAAATTTGCTATAAACAATGGGTTTGTCGGCAAGCAGAACAATTTTGGGATCGATATCCGAAACAAGTTTACCTGAACTGTTTGTTTTAAAATCGATATGTGTATTTAATACGATGGTATTATTGGCTTTGAACTTCTGTGGAGAAAAGCCAAATTCCCTGCTAAATGCTTTAGAGAACGCAGAACAATCATTATACCCTACTTGAAATGCTATTTCTGATATCGGCAGGTCAGAGTACCGAATTGTTTTAAGAGCGGTTTCGAGCCTAACCCTGCTGATATAGCTGCCCAAAGGTTCGTTCAGGTATGCTTTCAATATCCTGTGAAAATGAAAAAACGAAAACCCAAATTGTTCAGACAAGCGTTTTACATTGAGGTCATCCGACAAATTGTTATGGATATAACCCAATACATCGTTTACTATCTGTTTGTAATATATCTCCGTTTTGGGCAACATGAGAAATAAAACGCTTTTAGTAATTATAATCTGTAACTAAAGGTAGTTGTTTTTTTATTTCCTGCTGTAAATATAGCTGTTAATCAATTGTTCTATCATTTCCTGCTTTCCACTTATTGGTTTTGGCTCTCCGTTTTGCTTTGCATAGTTGTATAAATCCGGTAATGTCAGTTTACCTTTGTGAAATTCCAAACCTTTATCCAATGAATAGGATGCATATCTGTCTTTTCTTAATGTTAGATAATCTGACTCGTTTATAATTTTTTCTGCAATAATTAATGCGTATGCAAAAGTGTCCATGCCCGAAATATGGGCAATAAAAAGATCGTCCAGATCGGTGGAGTTACGACGTAGTTTCGCATCAAAGTTTATGCCTCCTGTTGAGAATCCGCCAGCCTGGATAACTTCGAGCATTGCTTCGGTAACTTCGTAAACATTGGTAGGGAATTCGTCGGTATCCCATCCGTTTTGGTAATCGCCCTTATTGGCATCAATCGATCCAAACATCCCATTATCGGCTGCCATGCGCAGTTCGTGAGCAAATGTATGTCCTGCTAAGGTGGCATGGTTTGCTTCAATGTTCATCTTAAAGTCTTTTTCCAAACCGTGCGATTTCAGGAACCCTATTACTGTTTGGGTGTCGTAATCGTACTGGTGCTTGGTGGGTTCCATGGGTTTGGGTTCAATCAAAAAAGTTCCTGTAAAACCTTTCGACCGGGCATAATCACGAGCCATTCTCAAAAATTGCCCCATGTTCTCAAGCTCTAATTTTGTATTGGTATTATGCAAACTCATGTACCCTTCGCGTCCACCCCAAAAAACATAATTTTGGCCACCCAGGGCAATGGTAGCTTCTATGGCATTTTTAACCTGAACAGCTGCATGGGCAACCACATTAAAATCGGGGTTGGTAGCTGCACCGTTCATGTAGCGGCGATGACTAAAAACATTGGCTGTGCCCCAAAGTAATTTTATGCCCGTGAACTGTTGGCGTTCTTTTGCAAAATCAATTATTCCGGCCAGTCGTTTTTCGATTTCGAAAACCGAACCGGTACCCACCAAATCCGTGTCGTGAAAGCAGTAAAAAGGTGCCCCAATTTTGCTTATAAATTCAAAAGCAGCGTCCATCTTATCTTTGGCAGCATCCATAGGGTCGCTCGCATCATTCCAGGGCCGTAGTTGTGTAGGATGGCTTATCGCAAAAATATCCTGCCCGTCACCGCAGAAGGAATGCCAGTAAGCAATGGCATAGCGAAGATATTCTTTCATGGTTTTACCCATAACTACCTGTTCGGCATTGTACCATTTAAATGCCATCGGGTTTTTCGAATCAGGTCCCTCGTATTGGATCTGCCCAATACCGGGAAAATACGCTTTGTTTCCTTTAAAAATATGCATGACTTTCGATTTTATTTATGATTAAATAATTTACCTGCCTTTGTATTTAAGAAGATACACCTGGATAATATTCCCATATTCAACTTTGTTATCGCTTACTGTGTCCGTTTTTATGAGTTCCGACTCGGATAAAACAAGGTCGAGATTTTCCTTATTCAATTCCAGGTTGTTGAACCTGACTGCACAAAATACCTCTCCGGGCTGTAAAAATTCGCATGGTTGTTTGTATTGATGTATTTCTTTGAATGCGTCAACGTTCGACATTTCTGCCTTAAGCCAATAATGTGCTAAACCCGAATTCCCATTGTATGCTATCATTGGCCCGGCAGTGATTTCGGTAATGTGCAGTACTTTCTTTATTTCGGGATATGTAGTGGAAATGTATTCGACAGATTGTTTATAAGGCCCGTAAGAAAAGTAATAAGTGGAAATAGAAATTCGTATTCCCAGAAATAAGATGACCAATATGAAAAGCATTTTCAGCCATCTTATCTTCATTTGGATAAAAAAGATAGCAAGCGGAACGGCAAGCATAGTAACAATAGCCATAACATACCTGGAATATAATATCGGTTGCGAGAACAGGGAAATAACCGCAACAACAAATAACGTCCCTAAAAAAACCGACACGGACAGCCACAAGACCAACCGATACGCAGTGAACGATTTTGTAAAACTTTTCAATAAGGTATAAACGAGAAGGACATACATCAAAACAATCAGGAAATTGGAATAACCTGTTGTCCAGAATTGTTCGGTGAACGGAGTTGTAAAACACGGAAGAATGGTTTGAAGGCTTACCTTTGGCGCCCAAAAAGCATGTTGCACTCTTTTCACCTGAACAATAAACATAAAGACCCATGGAAGAAACAGCACCATTTCAAGTAGTAGCGAATATAAATGATGAAGCCATTTTCTGTTCTTATTCAGTACCAGATAGAAGAAAACAAACACATTCGCCACAAACGCAGCAACCATGCTATAATAGTGAATATACACTGCCATTACTGTAAAAACAAAAAGAAACACTAAATCATGGCGTTTCCCTGTTTTCAGGAACAGATAAGCATATATGAATACCCCTGTTATTGAGAATGCAGCCCATGTGTACATTCGGGCCTGATGCGAATATGCTGCCAGCATGGGTATCGAAATAAGCATCAGGCAAAAATAAATCGCGCCTTGTTTGCCAAAAATACGTTGCCCTGCAAAATATCCCAGTAATATAGTTGACAATACCCCCAGAACAGAAAACAACCGTAAGGTTAAGGAATTCAAACCAAACAAAGCAGTAAAGAATTTGAGTCCCAAATAATATAAAGGAGGGTGTAAATCGTTTGTAAACTTAGCGTAAAAGTCTGCTAAAGAACCATCCAGCGTTGATTTGGTATATATTTCATCGCTCCACAAATCACTGAAGTCAATATTATATAAGTAGAAGACCGCAGCACTAACAAAAACCAGTAAGAATATCAATAATTTGTTTGCAGTTAGCTTTTCCAAATATTTTTCCATGTCATCGAATTGAAAATAAGATTGGTTGACACACCGTAAAATTATACTATCAAAGGTAAAAATTTAATAATGAACGGAGTTTTCCAAATTTGCTAAATCGTTTGTTTCTAACATAAAACAAAAATTATTATTCCTCCAAAGTTTTATAAGGAACGTAGTTTCGGCCTTGCAGGTAATAAAGACAGGAAAAATAAAGTACGCCGAACGCTAAGCCGCGATGACGCAATGCAATGAAATATCAAGGAGATTCATCCTTCCGAATTGCGCCGGGTATAACACAAACATTGATAAATGTAATCTTAGAAGCTCCGTAGCATAGGGATTACGGCCTCCGCCGTAATGACAACGTGCTTAGACAAAAATGTGCCAATGTGTAAATAGACTTTTTTGAAGATTTGAAAATGAAAACAGTCCATGAGCCTGCCGGGAAAGAAAGGTCCCTGAGCTTGTCGAAGGGCCGGGCGATGTCTCTTATGCTTTGCTTTTAAATCCCGTAGGGATGACATTATGGTAGAACAAACAACCATTACCCATTCCCCTGATTCCCATTGGGACGACACAGAAAAGTTAAGCTCCGTAGTATAGGGATTACGGCCTTCGCCGTAATGACAACGTGCTTAGACAAAAATGTGCCAATGTGTAAATAGACTTTTTTGAAGATTTGAAAATGAAAACAGTCCATGAGCCTGTCGGGAAAGAAAGGTCCCTGAGCTTGTCGAAGGGCCGGGTGATGTCGCCTCTTTTTTGCTTTTAAATCCCGTAGGGATGATATTATGGTAGAACAAACAACCATTACCCATTGCCTGAGTCCCATCGGGACGACACAGAAAAGTTAAGCGCCGTAGTATAGCGATTACGGCCTTCGCCGCAATGACAACGTGCTTAGACAAAAGTCAGATGACGAGCAGCATACTACGACCGCCGAAAATAGTGCGTATTGCAAGAGCTACACGATCGCCTGCGGAGCACTGTATAGCTTTTCATTTTACCTGCGGTGAGCTCGTTAAACAACGAAAATGATTTAATAAAGTTATAAGCCTACATATTGTTAAACCAAAATATGTAATCATGCAAACTCCAACTTTCAATCCCTACACGGTAGATGAGCTTAAACAAATGCTCTGGCATGCCGGCCAACCATCCGAATCGGATAATCCCAACTTATTGACACCTGAATTATTCCAACATCTGATTACCGAAAACAGTTTTACCTTTTCTACCCTTACCAATTACCATAGTTTAAAGTACCTTTTAGTAAGCCCAATGGCCGAAGCGGTAACCGGCTATACAAACGATATGTTTCATTCGGGCGGTCTCCGGTTTATGCTTAGCCTGGTGCATCCTGCCAAAATGGCAACGCTGCAGTTAATACACCAACAAATGATTACGTTTTTTAATACGCTGCCCGATGAGGAAAAAACAGCCTATGCTTTTGGCTATAACGTTAAAATAAGAAAAGCCGACAACACGTACATACAATTACTTTGCCAGATCAGCTGCGAACAATTGTCCAGCCACGGTACCCCCCTGGTGGGGAAAGAAATGTTTACCGACATTACCCCATTTAACCACCAGGATGATATGAAGCTCATCATCCGCAAAAAGGACAAAGCATCGGACAACCAAACCCGAATTTACATTTTCGATACTACCCACCGCCGCCGCGAACTAACGGCCCGCGAAAAAGAAATAAACGAACTGGTAACCCGGGGCTTCACCAGCAAAAAAATAGCTGAAATATTAAGCCTGAGCAAAAACACGATAGATACGTATAGGAGAAAGATTAAGAGGAAGAATTAATGATGTGCCAAGGTGCCGATGTGCCAATGTGCCAATTTGTAGATTTTAAAACCTTCCGTGATAAAAAAGTCAAGTGTCGTGCAGCCTAATAAAACGGCGAAAATAGTGCGTATAGGAAAAGCTATGTAATCGCCTACGGAGCACTGTATAGCGTTCTATTTTCTTGATTTTTTGTTTCTTTTTTATCAAGAAAAAAGAAAGAGAAAAAGATAGCGTTCTATTTTACCTGCGGTGAGCTCGCGAAAAGCTCGGTTCTTGATTTTTTGGTTCTTTTTCATCAAGGAAAAAGAAAAAGAAATAAAAACAAATCCCGTAGGGATGACATTGTGGTAGAACAAACAACCTTTACCCATTCCCCTGAGTCCCATCGGGACCACACAGAAAAGTTAAGCTCCGTAGTATAGGGATTACGGCCTCCGCCGTAATGACAACGTACTTAAACATAAGTCAAATGAT
>DATALJ010000041.1:0-6405 GCA_036261135.1 Bacteroidales bacterium | reverse complement strand
TTTCCGCGTTTATGGGAGCTGTCATTACAATTCAAACTGCGTATAATACGACCAATCCGCTTTTACCACCGTATGTTATTGGTGTGGCTGCGAGAGATTCAATTCTATTGGAGTTCTCGTCAACAATGGTGGCCCTTATTTTAGCGGGGAAGGTTGGTTCAAGCATTTCGTCAGAAATAGGAATGATGAGGGTGACGGAACAAATTGATGCTTTAGAAATAATGGGCATAAATTCCGCAAGCTATTTGGTTCTTCCAAAGATTATTGCAGCGATGATTTTTAGTCCATTGTTAACTTTATGCAGCATGTTTGTTGGGATTGCTGGAGGTTGGGCAGTAGGCGAATTCACCGGGGTACTTACTACCGAGCAATATCTTTTAGGGATTCGTTACGCTTTCATTCCCTTTTACATTACTTATGGAATAATTAAAGGAGTAGTGTTTGCATTTATCATCACCTCGATATCTGCATACAATGGATATTTTGTCGAAGGCGGGGCCGTTGAGGTAGGCAAATCGAGCACTAAGGCAGTAGTATATAGCAGTGTTGTTATCCTGCTCTTTAATTTAATATTAACACAATTGCTTTTATCATGATTGAGCTTCGCAGTGTTTATAAGTCTTTTGGAGAAAAAGCGGTTCTTGAAGATATTTCCGTTAAATTCGAAAGAGGGAAAACCAACATCATTATTGGACAGAGTGGATCGGGGAAAACGGTTCTTCTGAAATCCATCGTAGGCCTGTATGAAATTGACCGTGGCGAGATCGTATACGATAAAATTGTATTTAGTAAGTTAAATACCATAGATAAAAGGGAAATTCGTAAGAAAATAGGAATGCTTTTTCAAGGAGGTGCGTTGTTTGATTCGATAAATGTAGAAGAAAATGTGATGTTCCCCCTCGATATGTTTAGCGAGCTTTCTCTGGAAGAGAAGAGAGAAAGAGCTAACGTTTGCCTCAAACGGGTTAATCTTGAAAACGCAAATAAGCTTTTCCCTGCTGAGTTAAGCGGAGGTATGAAGAAGCGTGTTGCTATCGCGCGAGCAATTGCATTAAATCCACAGTATCTATTTTGCGATGAGCCTAACTCTGGACTAGATCCCAAAACTTCAATAGTTATTGATAACCTTATAAAAGAGATTACAGAGGAATTTGATATCACTACTCTTGTCAATACTCACGATATGAATTCCGTAATGGAAATTGGCGATAAAGTGGTTTTTATTCACCATGGAACAAAGGCATGGGAGGGAACCAAAGATGATATCCTCCATACTCGGAATGACGATTTAAACGACTTTATTTTTGCGTCGCCAATGAGTCAACGTCTTCGTAAACTATTGCGGGTTTAATGGGTCTTTTCTCCTGAGGAACAAGAATGCTTCATATACGAAGGCAGAAATCAGAATTAGGATGAGAATTATTGAACTGGCAAGAGAAATGGACTCTCCTTTATAATACAATTCAGGTTCAAATTTAAACTCTATCCTGTGATTCCCGGCAGGAATCTCCATCGCCCGTAAAACATAGTTGACGCGGAAATGGGGTGTAAGCTTTCCGTCAACATAGGCTTTCCATCCGTGAGCATAATATATTTCGGAAAAAACTGCTAGCTGCCCGGTGTTTGCAGTGGAATTATAGACGAGGTAGTTTGGTTGATATTCTGTTAGTTTTATAGTGGAAAGAGAATCTCTCGTATAGTTCGACTTTGATACAAGATTCCTAAAGCGTTTGTCTACTACTACCTTGGTTTGTGGATTTAAACTTGTTAATGCTGCTATTTCCTGATCGGCATTTTCAACCATTTGAACCGTGTCTATATACCAGGCGTTTCCGAGTGCTCCAGGGTTAAGTTGTGCAATATGTTCTCTTTTTTCGTTCAGGCCTATAAAATACTTGGTGTTTAGCATATTTAACACCTGTATATTTTGTTTTCCTATCTGATGTTCTATTAGCTCCTGATACCTTTTCAGTTTTGCTCCGTGATACCCTCCAATCGATTTATGAAAGTAAGAGGTACTAGCATCATTGAATGGATCGGTTGTGAAGTTAAGCACTCTGTAACTTAAATCTTTATCTTGTAATATTGCCAAGTCCGCTTCAGTGGGAGTATAGGGTTGTTTAGCCTCTCTTTTTGTTACAAAGTTGTCCTCATTCAGATATCTTTTTCCAACAGTACCAAGATCAAGCAAGAATAAAATACATAAAACGATTCCGGCCCATGTAGTCTTGATTTTCTCTTTAATTATCAGCCAAATCAGACCTCCCGTTAACAGAACAAATATTAGCGAACGGAATGCATCAATCCTTAAAAGCTTTTCACGGTCTGAAATAAGCGCATTTACCAGACTTTGATCCATCTGAGAATCATTAGGTGAAGAGAAATTGAACATCCCCGCTATGACGATAAAAAGCAGCGCGAATCCTCCAGTGATATATAAGGAGTAAAGAAGACTTTTAGCGACAATATTTTTATCAAATTCTTTCTTTATGATCTTAATGAAGGTTACCATTGCAAACAGCGGAATTGTTAACTCGGCAATAACCAAAATCATCGAAACTGTCCGGAATTTGTTATATCCTGGGAAGTAATCAATGAATAAATTAGATAACCACTCGAAATTTTTACCCCAAGCTAGTAGAAGAGATAAACAGGTTGCTCCAACAATCCACCATTTAAAGCGCCCCTTTAATAAAAATAGGCCAAGAACAAATAGAAAAATAACCACAGCGCCAATATAAACAGGTCCGGATGTAAATCTTTGACCTCCCCAATAGGTTGGCATATGCTTTACGCCTTGCGTTGCATTATATTGATTATCCTGGAGCCATTTGAACGATTCTGAATTGACTCCTACATCACCGCTGCTACTCCCTCCCATAAAATTCGGTATAAAGAGATTAAATGTTTCAGCAATGCCATAGCTATAATCATTCAAGATGTAACTCCTGTCCAGTCCCGAAGTCTTGTCTTCTGTATTTGTAGTAAGCTCTGATTTACCTCGGGTTGATTCTTTCCCGTATTCATAAGTCAGGAGCATATTTGTAATGTTTGTGGTTGCTGCGAACACCGCGACTAAAGCAAGAATGGAAGTAGCTTTTGTAAACTGAACGAGCCGTTTTTCCTTTAAGGCATATATAAATTCAACAATACCAAAAACAAGAATGATGAGAGCTGTATAATAAGTTATTTGTAAGTGGTTCGCGTTAAGCTGAAGGGCAAGAAACAAGGCGAATATGGCAGCCCCAAGAATATATTTCCCGCGAAAGGCAAGGATTATACCAGCGAGTATCGGAGCCATAAAGGCCATGGCGTGAGCTTTTGAATTATGTCCAGCCGCTTCAATAATAAAGAAATACGATGAAAATGCAAAAGCAAAAGCTCCTGCTACCGCGATCCAAATGTTAGCCCCCATTACCAACATTAAGATGTAGAACCCCAGCAGACTCAAAAATAGATAAACCGCAGGAACCGGTAATTTTAAAGAAATTATATTGTTAATTTTCTTTGCTACGTTATTGTGATATACCACCGAGATTTGGTATGCTGGCATACCTCCGAACATGCTGTTGGTCCATAAAGGTTCCTTACCTGTTGCATTCCGGTAATCAGAAATTTCTTTCGACATTCCTTGATAATTAAGTATGTCGCCCTGGCGGATTACTTTTCCTTCAAGTAGCGGAGGAAAGTACAGGAATGTAACGACAATAAATACAACTACCGCTAAAAGATGCGGAGCAAGTAGCTTTAGAATTTTCATAGATATATGGTTTTTGGGTCAATGCGCATGTGCCTTCGGGAGAGAATAGTTTTGATGAAAATCAGTTGCTATTCTTTGATCTCTTCAAAATCTACATATTCTCCCTCGTTTATCTTACGTCTTTTTTCCGAGCCCGGAGAGGTGTTAATAAAAACCTCTCCTTCTTTATGGTGGCTTTTTTCATTATAGTAATTGCTCTGTGCCTGAGTAAATTTATTATTAATATTGCTGATAAATAAAGATAACAGAAAACGAGAGAAAAAGCGTATAACGAAGTATATAACTACAATGAATATTATAATCTTAAGTAACATGGTCTGAAAATTTGACGCAAGTTAACGAATTTTCAATAAATCCGGGGGTTAAGAAGTGTTAAATTTATTCTAGGAAGGGCTGATCCTTCATCAACTTCCGGCGGGGATTCGCACCAAATACGAAATTGATTCCCATACGGAAATTAACATCTTTAGCATAATACGGGATGAATGGTATGTTATCGCCCTTAACTTTATACCAGAATAATGGAATACGCTCGCTCATGAAATACATTTGAAACGGACCTGTTCTCAATGTTAGGCTTACTCCCAGGTTATCGTACATTCTGTTAGCAACGGTATAACTTACTGTAGCACTAAGAATCTGTGCCGGATACATCGTGATTGATCCTGTAAATTGCTGACGGAGAGTTTTTAGAATTAGCTCAGAACGCGATAAAAGTCCAAATTTGAAGAAGCGATTGGGTGAATAGGAATAACCAACATATAACTTTGGATTTAAGAGAGTACTATATGGGTCATTTGCTACTGTCATGTCATAAACGTCTTTCAAGGTATCGAGTATTGCTTCTGCTTCGTCGGTTGAGTCGTTGTTAAAATTGACTCCATGAAAATAATAATCACCGCCGCCAGACAAAGTATTTACATTGGTCTTCCAGTTTATATATCCAAGGTCCAGGATGCTGGCCGATAGAGCTGATCTGTCGTCAATATTATATTGAAAACCCAGATCAAAGGCGAAGCCTTTGTTTTTTGTTAGCAAGAAAAGATCCTCTACGAATGCTTCACCATCATCAAAATCTTCAAAGTCGGTACTGTCAGGTTTACCAGAGGGATCGGTGTAGACCTTAAAATGGGGCAATGAAGAATTCATCTTAATTGAAGATGATAATTGAAGCGTTTCCCTGTCGGGTTCGCTAAGAGTGATCTCGTTTTGTCTGCTGGAGATGTTAGCTTTCCCAAACAGCATTTTACCGCGAATACCGAAGCTAACCCTGTCATTGAGTTTTTCCGAATAGCCTATGGAGTATTCTCTATAATAGTTTGCGTTTACTCCAATTCTATCGAAAGTGTATGATTTTCCAACGTCGATGCCGTCGTAAACAAAGGTTGCGAGATCTTTGGGTATGTTTACGTTCATGTTTATTTTGTCGGCAATCAGGAAGGAAACGTAGCTCTCTTTTATTTTAAATCCAAAAGAAATCAGGTCGAGTTGTGCTCCGGATGAGAATATATTATTTTTTCTAAGTTTGTTGAGCGCGTCTCTCGATATTTTTTCGGAGTATAAAGGAGTAACAAGCATGTCCAAGTCCTTGTCCTTGATCAACACGTCTCTAATTCCTAAGGCATTATTGCCTGCGTTAATTTCAATGCCCGAAAGTGCAGGAAATCCAAAATAGAATTTACACGATGGCTGTAGTGCAGGATTCAGCTGAATACTTTGAGGAACCCTGTCGAGAAAATAGAGTGAGTTGTTTTGTTGGCCGGAAACAACATGGGTGATAAATGTGAAAACAATTATACCGCTTATTCTAAAAAAAAATTTAATGCTCTCCATGTTATTCGTTGATTTCAAGTTCGGTTTGTACTGCAAAGTGTGCGTTAATGGTATAGTTTGAATAGAATTTTACAAAGGTGTTTTTGTCATAGTCTTTAGTTGAAATTCCTGCCCGGACAATAGCATATCTTACGCTTTGTAACTTGTTTATTTCTGATTGGGTGTATTGAACATCGAGATCCTTTTTAGTCGACTTAATAACTTTGCCATTCTGATCCAATTCTCCCGATTTAATGGAAGTGTCAACCTGAGGACCAAACAAGGTATCTACATGAGCATAATTTTCGTCGAGCATATAAACCTGAAGATCTAAATTTACAGGCATGCCATTGTCAAAAGCGGAATGAAGCAGTAATGACTTTATTTTTTCAGGATCGGGGATGTCTGATAAATCGAGGTCTATTGTATCGTTAAATTCTATACGGGCCGAATGGAGTTCGAGCGGTATTTCCACATCTAACACAACATTCAAGTTACTTGCGTCTGTAATGTAATTCGGTTTAGTAGCTATCCTTCCATCGGGGTTCGAAAAAGCCCTGATCCCGTAATTGATCTTGTTGGGAGCAGTGCTTAAAGCGTCATATAGATTGGTAGTTGTTTTGTCGAAAATTACGGTGTCCTTTGCAAATAAACCTATCGAAGGGGGATAAGCGATGTAAAAGGGGTTAGTTCCTGCGGAAAAGGTTACGGGTGTTGATTTGCTGTCTTTGTCGTTGACAGCTTCTACATTGTATAATTCTACAGAGGCAGGTAATCCAAAGGAGTTCGTTGTGCGAAGTTTCAAAGAAGGACTCTTTAAAGCTAAGTTTGGA
>DATALJ010000039.1:0-3424 GCA_036261135.1 Bacteroidales bacterium | reverse complement strand
AGGATAAAAAGCCCAGTTCATCGGATTGTTGAGTGAGCTGAGGCATATTTCTGAGGGAGTCTCAATCTTTTCTAAATCCAATATTAACTCAAAGTCCGTTCCTTCCCAACCAATGCCAATCGATAAACGAGATTCGAACTGAGATTGACCGGATAGACCAGCAAATTATCCAGCTTATTGGAGAACGATTTGAATACGTAAAGAAAATTGTTGATTATAAATCGAATGCCGAAGAAGTAAAAGCCCAACCTAGGTATAACGAGGTTATGGAGATTCGATGCAATTGGGGCGCAGAAAACGGGCTCAATCCCGATGTTGTTGAGGAAATATACAAGACCCTGGTTCATTATTTTATCGATGAGCAGATGAAAATATTACATGTCAGAAATACAAGCAAATAGAATCACTACATAAACCCATAATTAAACCCATGTATAAAAAAGAAATTAAAGTAGTCGACTGTACCATTCGCGATGGCGGATTGATGAACCATTGGCAATTTGACGACGATTTTGTACGAACCATTTACAAATCGTGTGTTGATGCCGGAGTCGATTACATGGAGATAGGCTACAAAAGCAGTGAAAACGCATATTCGAGAAAGGAAAACGGACCATGGAAATTCTGCGATGAGTCCGATCTGCGTCGCATTGTAGGCGATAATAAAACCAATACAAAGCTTTCAGCAATGATAGACATTGGCCGCATTGATCTGGATGCTATCCGGCCAAAGAAAGAAAGTGTGCTGGACATGATCCGCGTGGCTTGTTATATCCACCAGATTGACAAAGCCATACAGCACGCTGAACATTGTTTGGATAAGGGATATGAGGTCTGCATTAACCTAATGTCGGTATCTAAGGTTGTTGAATTCGATCTGGATGAAGCCTTGAAAGATATTGCCAAATCGCGTGTACAAACATTTTACCTGGTCGATAGCTTCGGAAGCCTTTACAGCGAGCACATTCAGGCATTGATGAAGAAATATACCGAAGCCCTGCCCGACAAGCAAATCGGGATACATGCACACAACAACATGCAAATGGCTTTCGGAAACACCATTACAGCCATATTGAATGGTGCAACCATGCTCGATGCCACTTTCCTTGGACTAGGCCGCGGCGCTGGCAATTGCCCTATGGAGTGCCTTATTGCATTCCTGAAAAACCCCAAATACAGGTTATTGCCGATTCTGGATGGTATTCAGAAAAAAGTACATCCGTTGCAAAAAGAAATATCGTGGGGATATCATATTCCTTTCATGATTAGTGGTTCTATGAATGAGCATCCTAAGGAATCATTGGAATGGATGGATAGCCCTCAAAAAGACGATTTTGTGTCGTTCCTGAAGAAAATGCACGATAAGGAATTACTGGAATAGAATAAAATTGCACTTTGTAGTGACGTAGTCAAAAGATTACCCTAGCTTAATAAAATTACGCCTAGCGCCTGCCTGTCATTCCGGCTAAGGCCGGAATGACAAATCTGAATTCAGCTTTACGCTCAATTATTGAATAACGAATCCACGAATTCGAATTTGTTAAACACCTGTAAGTCTTCAATCCCCTCACCTATACCTATATAGCGTACTGGAATCTTGAATTGATCGGATATTCCGATTACCACCCCTCCTTTTGCAGTACCATCGAGCTTTGTAAGTGCCAAGGCGGTAACTTCGGTCGCAAGAGTAAACTGTTTGGCTTGTTCAAATGCATTTTGGCCGGTGGAACCATCAAGAACCAACAACACTTCGTGTGGGGCATCAGGAATTCCCTTTTGCATAACACGTTTAATTTTAGTTAATTCCGCCATTAAGTTAATCTTATTGTGCAAGCGGCCGGCAGTGTCGATAATAACAACATCTATATCATTTGCCAAAGCAGAATTGATGGTATCAAATGCAACAGCAGCAGGATCTGCGCCCATGCCTTGTTTTACAATATCTACACCTGCACGCTGGCTCCAAACAACCAACTGATCTACAGCAGCCGCACGGAAGGTATCTGCAGCTCCCAGCAATACTTTTTTACCGGCTTTTTTAAATTGAGCGGCTAATTTACCAATGGTGGTAGTCTTTCCAACCCCATTTACCCCTACAACCATTATAACATAGGGTTTCTTGGTCAATATAGACGCAAAATCAACGGCATTGCCGGTATTGTTTTCTTCCAAGAGGTTGGCAATTTCGTTGCGCAGAATGCCGTTTAGTTCCTCGGCATTGACAAATTTATCACGTGCTACGCGTTTCTGAATGCGGTCGATGATTTTCAACGTGGTATCCACGCCAACATCAGAAGTGATAAGAACTTCCTCGAGGTTATCGAGTACTTCGTCGTCAATCTTTGACTTGCCGGAAATTGCCCGCGATAATTTCTGTAATACGCTGGATTTCGTCTTTTCCAGACCCTTGTCCAGTGTTTGTTTCTTCTCCTTTGAGAATAACCCGAAAAGTGCCATAATAAATTAGTCTTAAGTCTTAATTATGAAGTCTTTAGGTCGGTAATTTATCGAAAGTAGTTTACTTACGACTATAGACTTACGCTAAAGACTTATATAATACAAAAAAAGCCTTCCTCATAAAGAAGAAAGCTTTAATATGTTTTGTTTAAATGAATGCTTATTTCTTTTCGAAGAAATCCTTTACCATTTCGGAAGGAACAATTTCTTCCTGGAAGGTGTAAGCACCAGTTTTTTCAGATTTAACCATCTTAATAACTTTGGCTACTCCTTTACCTGCACCAGCCTTTTTAAGGGTTGCTACTACTTTCTTTGCCATGGTTCAATTATTTTATTTCTTTGTGAACAGTTACTTTCTTTAAAATCGGATTGTATTTTTTCATTTCGATACGTTCCGGAGTATTTTTTTTGTTCTTGGTAGTAATATACCTTGAAGTTCCGGGCATACCGCTATCTTTATGCTCTGTGCATTCAAGAATAACTTGTATCCTATTACCTTTCTTTGCCATTGTAAATAAGTATTAAATGTTTTTGATAAAACCTTTTGCCTGAGCATCTTTCAGTGCCTGCGACAATCCTTTTTTCGTAATTTCCTTTATTCCGGAAGCGGAAACTTTAAGCGTTACAAAACGATCTTCTTCTTCGAGAAAGAATCTTTTTTCGAATAAGTTTGGTTTGAAGACTCTTTTGGTTCTTCTTTTAGAGTGCGATACGTTATTACCAACCATCGCTTTCTTTCCGGTAATCTGACAAGTTTGTGACATATTTTTAAGTGTTTACCTTCTTATTAAACAGGTCGCAAAAGTCGTTATAATTATTTTAATTTTCAAATTTATTAACGACTTTTTTTAGTCTTTTTTCCTATTTTTTTCCAAATCGGACTGGATTTCTTTATAAAGATCACTTAAAACAGCCAGGGCTGAACGGATAATGTTTCGTTCGCGATTATTATCGCCAAGCGATAACA